>JAVBUS010000277.1:0-4324 GCA_031555125.1 Eubacteriales bacterium
GCCAGACGGCGAGATTACCCCAAGGGGACCCCCTTTAGCATCGCCAACGTGGTCAAACAAATGCTGGGTTCGGTGTGGGCGCTGGCGGCGGTCGCCATTGTGGTGGGCGGCGTGGTTTGGGGCTGGTTCACTGCCACAGAATCGGCGGCCATAGCGGTCATCTACAGCTTGTTTGTGAGCGTGTTTGTCTATAAGGGCCTCAACTGGAAGGGGGTTTGGCGGGTACTGGGGGAATGCATCCAAACCCTGGCCATCGTGCTGATTTTGATCGCCACCTCCAGCGTGTTTGGTTCCTGCCTGACGCTGCTCCACGTGCCCGCACTGGCGGCCAGTGCCGTTCAGGGTATCAGTAACAATCCCATCGTATTGGCGCTGATGCTCAATGTGATACTGTTGGTGCTCGGTTGCATTATGGACATGGCCCCCATTATCCTGATTGCCACACCCATCTTGTTGCCTATCGCAACCGGCATCGGCATTCATCCGGTGCAGTTCGGCATTATGATCGTGCTGAACTGCGGCATTGGGCTGCTGACGCCGCCGGTGGGGTCGGTATTGTTCATCGGCTCCGCAGTGTCCAAGGTGCCCATGGAGCGCTTGGTCAAGGCCACGTTGCCATTTTATCTGTGTATGATCGCGGTGCTATTGCTCATCACCTTCGTACCGGCCATCAGCCTATGGCTGCCAGGGTTATAAAAAACGACACAGGAGAACGAACGCATGAAAATGACCTTTCGGTGGTTTGGAGAAAAAAGCGATAGCGTGACGCTACAGCAGATCAAGCAGATTCCGGGCATGACGGGGATTATGGGTTTTCTGGATTACAAGGCGGCGGGCGAGGTGTGGACAGAGGATGAGATCGAGGCCTATGTGCGCGGTGTGCAAGCGGCAGGTCTTGCGTGCGAGGTCATCGAAAGCGTCAATGTCCACGAGGATATTAAAATGGGCCTGCCCACCCGGGATCAGTACATCGAGAATTATAAGATCACCATTCGCAACCTGGCCAAGTTTGGCGTCAAGGTCATTGTGTACAACTTTATGCCGGTGCTGGACTGGCTGCGCACCGACCTGGCGCGCCTGATCCCGGAGGACGGATCCAACAGCCTGTACTATGACGAGGCGGAGCTGGGGGCCATGTCGCCACTGGACATCGTCCGCAAGACAGCAGAGGATGCCAAAGGTTTCTCCCTGCCGGGTTGGGAGCCTGCGCGGCTGGCCCAACTGGAACAGACCTTACAGCAATACGCGGCCGTCTCCCCGGACCAGCTGCGGGCGAATTACAAGTACTTTTTGGATGCCATCATCCCCGTCTGTGAGGAATGCGGCGTGCGCATGGCCTGTCACCCGGACGATCCGGCCTGGCCCATCTTTGGGTTGCCGCGCATCGCTCATAGCCAAGCTGACTTCGACAAGATTGTGGCCCTTCATGATTCCCCGGCGAATGCTCTATGCCTGTGTACCGGCTCCCTGGGCTCCGAACCCGGCAATGACATTCCGGCGGCGATCCGTCACTTCGGTGAAATGGGCCGTGTAGCGTGCATGCACATCCGTAACGTGAAGTACCTGGGCTATCGCCGATTCCGGGAGTCCAGCCACCTCTCCAGCGAGGGCAGCCTGGACATGTTCGCCATTGTGCGGGCCATGCACGATACCTGCCCGGATGTGTACGTGCGCCCGGACCATGGGCGCATGATCTGGGGTGAAAGCGGCCGCCCCGGGTATGGCCTGTATGATCGTGCCCTGGGCGCTACGTATTTGAACGGCCTGTGGGAGTCCATCTCCCGGATGCGCGAGGAGGCGTAAGGCGATGAAACTCAATCGTGAGGGACTACAAGACAGAGCGGCCTGGAAGGCGGCGGGGGTGACCCTGCCCGCCTTTGGCTGGACGCAGATGGCGGAGCAGACCAAAGCGGCGCCAACCTGGGTACACTTTGGCGCGGGCAATATCTTTCGCGGATTTGTGGCGCGGCTACAGCAGACCCTGCTCAACAAGGGGCTGGTCAGCGGCGGCAGTGTCGCGGCGGATACATTTGACTACGATATTATTGACAGGGTATATACGCCCTATGATTGCATGACACTTTTGGTGAGCTTGCTGCCGGACGGAAACATGGGCAAGGAAGTAGTGGCCTCCATTGCCGAAGGGCTGCGGGCCGGGTCGGATGATCCCCGTGATGGGGAACGGCTCAAGGACATCTTCCGCGCACCGTCGCTTCAGATGGTGTCCTTCACCATCACGGAAAAGGGATACGCTCTGACCAATTTACACGGGGAGTATCTGCCTATGGTCCAAGCCGACTTTACGAGCGGGCCGGACAAGTGCGCCCATGCCATGAGCGTGTGCGCCGCGCTGTTATGGGAGCGCTATCGCGCCGGTGGCGCGAAGATCGCCCTGGTGAGCATGGACAACTGTTCCCATAACGGCGAAAAGCTGCGGCAAAGCTTGCTCGCCGTGGCGGGGCAGTGGCAGCAACACGGGCATGTGGACGCAGGATTTGTGGCCTGGCTGTCCGACGAGAACCAGGTGGCCTTTCCTTGGACCATGATCGACAAGATCACTCCGCGTCCCGCTAAGGAAGTGGAAGAGGCCCTATCTGCCCTGGGCATAGCGGACATGACAACGATCGTTACGTCCCGCAATACGTACATTGCGCCCTTCGTCAACGCGGAAGCCCCGGAGTACCTGGTGGTGGAGGACCGGTTTCCCAACGGCCGCCCTCCCCTGGAACAGGCCGGCGTGTACATGACCGACCGGGAGACTGTGAACATGACCGAACGCATGAAGGTCACCACTTGCCTGAATCCGCTGCATACCGCGCTGGCGGTGTTCGGGTGCCTGCTGGGCTATGACCGCATTTCTGCGGAGATGAAGGACCCGGACCTTAAGGCACTGGTAGAGCGCATCGGCTATGATGAAGGATTGCCGGTGGTGGTTGACCCGGGGATCTTGCGTCCTGTGGATTTTTTGCGGGAAGTGTTGGAGCAGCGTTTGCCCAATCCTTTCATGCCGGACGCGCCCCAGCGCATCGCCACCGACACCAGCCAAAAGGTGCCCATTCGCTTTGGCGAGACCATCAAGGCCTATGCCCAGACGCCGGGCCTGTCCGCCCGGCAATTGACCTTTATCCCATTGGCCATTGCGGGCTGGATCCGCTATCTGCTGGGGGTAGATGACCGGGGCGGGGTGATGGAGGTGTCGCCTGATCCCATGCTGCCCCAGCTGCAGGCGCAGCTGGCGGGGGTCACCCTGGGTGATCCCGACAGCCTGGGTCAGTGCCTGGCGCCCATTTTGTCCAATGCGCTGCTCTTTGGGGTGGACCTGGCGGCGGTGGGGTTGAGTGGCAAGATTGAAACCATGGTGCGGGGGATGCTCCGGGGGCCCGGCGCGGTGCGCGACACGCTGCACGATGCGCTGAGCCAAGCATGATACAGCGGAAATATGTGCGCGAAAGCGGACGGGATTATGCGCTGCGGGTGCTCAAGGAACGGATCATTGTCCTGGATTTGGCGCCGGGCAGTATGGTAAGCGAAAACGAGTTGGCTGCCGAGATGGGCCTGTCCCGCACCCCGGTGCGGGAGGCCCTGATCGAGTTGTCCAAGGTCCAGATCGTGCAGATCTATCCGCAAAAGGGCAGCAGCATTGCCCTGATCGACTATGCGCTGGTAGAGGAGGCGCAGTTTGTGCGCCAAGTGTTGGAGTGTGCGGTAACGGCGCTGGCGTGTCACATGGCGTCCCCTGCCGACCTGCGCAAGCTGGAGCAGAACCTAAAGCTGCAACAATTCTGCCTGGACAATCAGGACAACGACCAGCTGATGGCCCTGGACAACGCTTTCCACAGCGATCTGTTCCGCATTGCCCGCAAACCGCTGGGGTACACCCTGATGGACAACCTGCAGATCCACTTCGACCGGGTGCGCAGAATGGCGCTGACCACAGTGAAACAGTCTCACGTGGTGGAGGACCACCAGGCCATCCTGGCGGCCATCGCTCAAAGGGACGAGGAGACCGCAAGGGAGAAAATGACCCAGCATCTGTCCCGGTATCGCGTGGATGAAGGGGCTTTGCGACAACGGGACCCAGGCTACTTTGCAGAAACACAGGGGTCTTGATTATCCCGGCATGTGCTCCTATAATAAGTGAAAATGGACAAGGGGAGGACACTATATGGCCATCGAGATTTGCAAGGGGACGATCCAGGACTACGAGGAGATCATCGACTTTGGCAATTATGTGTTCTATCTGCGCAACGGCTTCAACCGGCTGTTGCCAAAGGTCTATCAGGGACACCCGGAAACCGCTGCCCAGCACTATTTGGTGAAGGAG
>JAVBUS010000122.1:0-3358 GCA_031555125.1 Eubacteriales bacterium
TTGCCCGCACCGTTTTCGCCCAGCATGGCGTGGATTTCGCCCGCTCGTATTGTCAGCGACACATTCTCCAGCACTGTGTTCTCGCCGTAGCGCTTGGTGATGTTCCGCATCTCCAGTATGTTCATCAATCAAAGAGCCCCCTCGATGTAGTGTGCAGCGCATTGCGCCCTGATGGACACAGCCCACCCCGACCGTTGGCCGGGGCGGGCTGAATGCGCAAACGTTACACGGGATTATTTGGCCGCGAAGTCGTTGTAGTCCACGTTGTCGATCAGGACCATGAAAATGTTGTTTAGGGAGGTGCCGTCTTCCTGTACGAAGTTGGACAGCGAAACCTCGTAGCCGCTGGCCACATTCTTCAGGCAAAGCTGCATGGCATCCGCATTCACCTTGTCGGTAAAGTCACCCTTAATGTACTGCACAGCGTAATCGAAAGCGGCATTGATCATGCCCATGTTGAGCGCCACCGGCCAAGTGGAGAAACGGCCAAGGGCATCGGCTTCCTTCAGCTTGGCAGCAGTCTTTTCCAAGAAGAGTTTAAAGTCGCCCCATTCGCTCTCGCCAACGGCCACGCCCATGGAGGCGGTGAAGCCGTGGTACGGGCTCGGGCAGCAGGGGAGAGGATAGTACGCGTTCGGCTGGTTTAGCACGGCCTTCTGCAACGGCTCCTGCATGGAGCAGTTGGTGGAGAAGAAGGCGACCTTTTTGCCGGCGAACTCTTGCATAACCCGCGGCACATCCTCCAGGATGAACTGCTGGGCGCCGGTGGTGCCGGCTTCGCCGGTGGGGTCGGGCGCATCGCGATCCACCAGCTGGATGCCGGCGGCTTCGCAGTTTTTAATGAACAGGTTGTGGCGTGCTACGATGGTGTCATAGGACATGTGACGGGCAAAGGAGTAGTGTACGAACACGTCCACGCCCCACCCCTTCATGGTTTCGACGATCTGGTCGCCCTGGTTGATTTCGTCGGCGTTGATGACCACATCGGCTGCCTTGGCGATAACATCGGGGTTGTCGCCCATGACACCGGCGATCAGCAGCAGGTCATCGCGGAATTCGCGGGCCTGTTGAAAAGCGGCGGCGGCACCGGGTACGCTTTGGATGAAGATGATGGCCTTCACGTCGGGATCCGACGCGAACTGCATCACCGTGCCGATGATGGCCTCTACCTCAGAGGAGAAGTTGTCCGGATAGGTGGCGGTCACCACGTTGTCCGGGTACTTGGCGGCCAGTGCCTGGGCGGCGCGGAACTCCTCCTCACCCTGGGAGGTCGTACCGGTCAGGATGGCGATTTTGTTCTTGCCGATGCCGGGATCTTCTGCCTTGACGGTCAGGCACATCCCCAACAGGAGCGCCAGGGCGAGCGTGAGGCTGAGGAACTTCTTCATAATCATGTCGCACCCTTTCTGTTCGTTCACTTGTCCATCAGTTCGGACCTGGACAGTATACCATATAGAAGAAGAAAAGTGCAAGCTATGGCTTTGAAAATGCAAAAACGAAGTGTATCTTGCAAAAACGATCTCAAAAAAGCAAGAAGCCGGAGCTTTTCTTGCAAATTTTGCAAAATGACTGCTATTTTGTCGAAGAAGGGCGCGGGAATCGCTTGGATGGGGGCAGCGCTTCCTCCAGCATGTGCCACAAAGCAGATGCGCCGCCATCCATTTGATCATGGGGCAGCAGATAGCTGCGCTGCGGGGTGACGTATACATACGTCGCCGATGGGCAGCGATGGGCTGCATGGATCGACGGCCAGGGATAAGTAGTCGGCTCTTGTCCCACGTGTGCCGTGATGCCATCCCGGGGGTGGATCGTCACCGTGTAAACATAGCGAGGGGCGGCAATTCCCATGGCCTTGATCTGCTGGCGGATGGAAAGACGATAGCTTGCGTAGTAGACCAGCGGCAGCCCGACGGCGATGAGGCCGAGTACCCAGGTCAGCAGCAGTGCTTGCTCCGCCTGATGACGCAGCAATGCGCACGCCAAGGCAGCGGCCAGCAGAATGCCCGAAAAAAGCGCCAGGGAACGTCGGCGCCCTTGCCGTACGAAGGCATCGTAGAGCGCAAAGCGGCGAAAGATCGCGCCATCCATGTGGACGCGCAAGGTCAAAGGTGGATGTGTCATGGGGGAAGCTCCTTCCTTTGGATGCGATGCTGTATTCATTATAGTGCAGTCCCGTCCTTTGACAAGGCAGAAGCGAGAAATGGTGAATTGTGATAAAAAACTTAACACTCCTTTAACTTGTATACTAGTGGACAAAACAATGCATCTCCGCTACAATAGGGGCAATGGGTGGCGTTCGTATCGCCACAGACTCTATTATTTGAGGAGGAACCCCAATGAAGAAGCTGTTGTCCGCGGTTCTGGTTCTGGCTATGCTGCTGAGCATGGCGGTTTCTGTCGCGATGGCGGATGCTGCCAGCGATCCCAAGGTGACCCTGGTGTATGCCGAAGTGAATCCGGAAGACTCTCTGATGGGCAAGACCGCCAAGACGTTCAAAGACAAGGTGGAAGAGCTGACCGGCGGCACCGTGACAATTGATGTGCAGTACAGCGGCGTGTTGGGTGCCGAAGGCGATGTGCTGGATACCATGATTGGCGGCGCGGGCACCATCGACATCGCGCGAGTGGCCACCTTTAGCCTCAACAACTACGGCGCCAAGCGCACCTCTCTGCTAAGCGTGCCCTACACCTTTGCCAACCGTGCGCATTTCTGGGCCTTTGCGAACAGCGAAGCCGGTGCTGCGCTGCTGAGCGAGCCCGCCGATCTCGGCCTGGGCGTCCGCGGCCTGTTCTATGTGGAAGAGGGCTTCCGTCACTTCTTCTTCGCCAAAGAAATCACCGGTATTGCCGACCTGGCAGGCAAAAAGATTCGCGTCTCCACAGACCCCACCATGACCGGCATGGTGGAAGGCCTGGGCGCTTCGCCCACCGTGGTTTCGTTTACGGAGCTGTACACCAGTCTGTCCTCCGGCGTGGTGGATGGTGCGGAGCAGCCCATCGCCAACTATCAGAGCAACGCGTTCTATGAAGTGGCTCCTTATATGATCCTGGATGCTCACACCCTGGGCTGCGCCGAGGTCATCATCACCGAAACCGCCCTGGCGAAACTCACCGACGACCAAAAGGCCGCAGTGATGGAAGCCTGCAAGGTTGCCGGCGACTTTAACGCCAACCTGTCCGAAGAGAACGAGACCAAGTGCCTGGAAGAAATGAAGGCCAAGAACGTCACTTTTGTCGAAGTAACCAATCCCCAGGAGTGGAAGGATGCTTGCGCGGCCATCATCGCCAAGTGCATCGCGGGCATGGAAGCTGAGTACCAGGCGATTTGCGACATGGCGAAATAAGCCCTGATCGCGTA
>JAVBUS010000145.1:0-5313 GCA_031555125.1 Eubacteriales bacterium
TACGCCTCCCTCGGGCTCCTGGCCGTGCGACAAAAATCCCTTGCGTCTATTGCGCGAAATGAAACGAGGACGAGTATAACACGATAGGAGCGTACGCCATGGACTTTAACAACGCTGTGCAACGGGAACTGTTGCGCTACATCGCCCGCATCAGGGCGGACGCCCTTGTGATCCGGGCCCTGCGGACCTATATCCGCACCATCCAGGGGGCTTCTTTCCCCACCCGGGCCGCCATGGAAAGTACCCTGTTGGTGATGGCCAAGGCCGTGGAGGCCGAACAGATCCCGGCATGTCTGTCTGCCTGCGACCTGATGGCCCGACGCATCTGTCATGATGAGGGAGACGCGTCCGCGGAGCAGACCTACCTGGCGGTGTTGGACGTGTTGCAGGCCCATCCCCGCACCATGCAGGCCACCGTCAGCCATCCCTGCCCCATGGCGTCCATGGTGGAGGGCATCTATCCGCTCTTCACCCAGAAGGGTTTGTTTGTGGAAGTGCTCACCGCCCTGTGTGCCGTCGATCATCCCGGCACCGCGATGCAGGTTGTGGAGTATCTGAGGGGTACCCGCCAGTATCATATCACTGAGCGCACCTTTGCCTCCGCGGCCTTTGTGGCGGCCCGGGCGGTGGCGGATCTGGCCGACGGGGCGCAGACCAAGGCGGTGCTGGATCATCAGTTGACGGAGCTGCGGCGGATCTTTGGCATCTATGACGTGTCCCGGGCCGACATTGCCCAGTTCGCCGATTCGTATGCCCGGATCGAGGAAGGGGGCAAAGCCCTCAATCAGCAGTATCAGTCGCTGCAGGAGCAGGCCACCGCCGTCGCCATGCTGATCCAGGATCTGGATGAGCGGGTGACAGGCGCCATGCTCCGGGTCCAGGATCAGACCCAGGCCGTGCTGCGGGATCAGGCCGCCCGGATCGAGGGCGAACTGACCCGCAAGTATGGGGGATTTGAGGAGCGGATTCAGCGGATGCTGGAGCAGGCCGGGGCGCCGGCCCAGGCGGAGGAAGAGGAGGGGGGCGAAACGCCTCCCAAGAAGGGCACTAAAAAGGCAGCGGCAACGCCGCCCTTGCCGCCCAACCTGTGGAGCGCCCTGCTAAACCAGTCCGCTCGGGGCGTGACGATGGAAGATTCGCCGGAGGCCATCCACCCGTCGGTGCCCCTGCTGGACGATCCCGCGCCCATCCTGGACCGTTGCCGGCGGATGCTGGCCGGAAAGGACGCCACTGCGATCTATCACAGTCAGTTTGACACCATGGCCAAGCTGGTGCTCATGGGCAACCCGGTGATGCTGGTGGGGCCCTCCGGCGCGGGTAAGACCCACAGCATCCGGCAGTTGGCCGGGCTGATGGGCCTAACCTATTACAATTTAAGCTACATCAATGAGGAATACAAGCTCACTGGCTTCAAGGATGCCAACAGCCACTTTGACGTGACGGCCTTTTATATGGCGTACAAGTACGGCGGCCTATGTTTTTTTGATGAGCTGGACAACAGCCACCCCGGCGCGGTGCTGCTGCTGAACGAGTTCCTGGGCACAAAGATGGGGGCCTCCTTCATTTTCCCCAATCGGGAAGTGGTGCGCCAGCACAAGTACTTCCGCCTGATTGCCGCCAGCAACACCTGGGGCAACGGTGCCGACCGCATCCACAACGTCCGGGCCAAGCTGGATGGGGCTACCACCAACCGCTTTACCGCCATCGCCTACGATTACGATGCCCGGGTGGAAAAGCGCTTGTGTCCGGACGAGGCGCTGTTGTCCTTCCTCCGCGCCTATCGAAGCGCCCTGAATGCGCTGGACGTGCCCCAGCCGGTGACCTACCGCGACGTGGAGGACATGTTCCGCTTCGTCAGCGAGGGGGTGTTCACCATCCAGGAGGCCATGGTGCTCAAACTGGTCAAGAATGCCCGCGTGGAGCTGTTGCAAAAGATCGCCAAGAGCGTTGAGGAGAGCAGTGCCCTAATGGGCCCTAACAATCCCAATCTCAGCGCGTTTCTCGCTTTGGTTTCCGCTCGGGGCAAGGTCGCCGGGGCAGCGCCGCTGCCCACCGTGTGAGGGGAACTATGCGCTTCGAAGTAAAAAAAAGCCAAAACCGCATGTGTCACCAGTGGACGTTTTCCGGCCTGGAGGATCTGTTGCAGCACGTGGAGCACGGGGCGGTCAATACCAAGGCCTTTGCCAACGACTGCTTTAGCGTCAGCGGCTCCGCCGAATTCACCGGGACCGATTCCCTGGCCGAGGCCGTTTCCTTGTGCCGGGGTGGATATCACGCATCCTTTAACGACTTTTTGTCCATGCAGCAGGAGCTGAAGGGGCACCTGCCCACCACGGCTTTTCGTCGCGCTGCGGAGCGGTCGGTCCACGGCTTCGCGCCCAATATCCCCGCCATGCTCCACGGCAGCCCCAAGGCCATGTACCGCCTGGCCGCCCAGGAGGAGATCAAGTTTCTCCGCCTGTACTTCAACTGCGCCTATCCTTCCACAGAGACCCACAATCAGATCATTTGGCGCGGCGTGTACACCATGGCGCTCATCGAGCTGTTGGAGCAGCTGGGGTACCGCATCGATCTGTCCTTTTTCGCCTTGATCCATGGCCGGGACGAGCTGGAGTCCGTGTACATCAGCGTGAACCTAAAGGACAGCGGCGACGCGCTGGACCAAATGAGCTGTTACTTTCCCATGTGTCATCCGTCCTATCTGCGGCGCCTGTTGTTCCGGGTTATCGAGACCACGCCGGGCCTGTCCCGTCGGTGGGAGTACAACTATGGCCGCGCCGCAGAGGCCCCCGATGTGGCTGCCTTTCTGGATCTGAATCCCCAAGAGGCCATCCTCATCGGTACCCCCACGGACATGGGTGTCCATCCGGCGGGCTTTGTGGACGGAGCCAACCGTTTTTTGGAGAATCTTCGGGTGGGGGAATATGTTCGGGCGGATTCCGGGGCCTTTATTGCGCCGGAACGCGGCGGGATCAAGGCGTTTGAGTAGGAGAAGGCTGGGGCTATGGACTTAAGGTAACACCGCACAAATCGGACAGTCGTCCACACGGATCTTTTCGTGCTGCTCTATGTCGCGCTTCCGGTCGCCGTGGCGCTGCCACGGCTTCCTACAGGCTCCTCGAGCAGCGCGAAAATCTCTCGCGTGGCCAACTGCTCTCTTTTGTGCGGTGTTGCCTTAACACACCCAGGGTAAAAGCATGTACATATTGATCGACCGAAACAGCATGTTTATGCGCTCCGAAGGTTTGGAAAGGGTGATCGGAAAGCCCTTTTGTCGCCCGCGAGGGCGAAAGCCCAGCCCGTAGGCGGGTATTTCGTGCCTGTGGGCACGACCGGAGGGCTTTCCGATCGCCCTCCGGCCACCTTCGGACCGCAATCGAGCGATCCGAAAAAAGCAGATGCTTTTGCTCTGTTAACGCATCGTATCCAGGTGAAAACCGCAATCGGATATGGTAAGATAGGGTGATGATTGACCACGGTCACAAGAGGAGGATGCCGCCATGGATTGGGACGCCTACAAGAAACGGATCGCCTGGTTCCAACAAGATCGATTTGGCATGTTTATCCACTGGGGTCTGTACGCCATCCCGGCGCGGGGCGAGTGGGTGCGCAGCACCGAGCGAATCTCCGTGGAGGACTACCAGATTTACTTCGATCAGTTCGACCCCACGGGCTACGACCCAAAGGCGTGGGCCAGACTGGCCAAGGCTGCCGGCATGCGCTATGCCGTGCTCACCGCCAAGCACCACGACGGGTTTTGCCTGTTTGATACCGCGCTGACCGATTACAAGGCCACCAACACCAAGGCGGGCCGCGACCTGGTGCGCGAATACGTGGAGGCTTTCCGGGCCGAGGGCATCAAGGTTGGGCTGTATTACTCGCTGCTGGATTGGCACCACCCGGACTACCCCCACTGCGGCGATTCCATCCATCCCATGCGCGGCAACGAAGCCTATCCCGACGAAGGACGGGATTTCAGCCGGTACGTGGACTACCTCCATGGTCAGGTACGAGAGCTGTGCACAAACTATGGGCAGATCGACATGCTGTGGTTCGACTTTTCTTACGACAAGCTGACGGGGGAGGCTTGGCGCGCCACGGATTTGGTGCGGATGGTGCGTTCCCTGCAGCCGGGGGTCATCATTGATAACCGCCTGGAGGTCAGCGGCGAGGGCTTCGGTTCCCTGCTGGACGGCAATCCCCAGGAGTATTCCGGCGACTTTGTTTCCCCGGAACAGATCATCCCCCCCAGCGGCATCCAAGACAAACAGGGCAAGCCGGTTTGCTGGGAGGCCTGCATGACCCTGAACAACAATTGGGGCTATGCGGAGTTCGATCATGAGTATAAGTCGGCCCGCACCGTGGTGCGCAAGCTGGTGGAGTGCGTGTCCAAGGGCGGCAACATGCTGCTCAATGTGGGGCCGGATGCCCGGGGCCGCATTCCGCGGGAGTCCGTGGACATCCTGACCCAGGTGGGGGACTGGATGCGAAAGAACGGCGAGAGCATCTATGGCTGCGGCCCCAGCGACATCGAAAAGCCCTCCTGGGGGTATATCACCCAGAAGAACGGCACCCTGTTCCTGCACCTGATGGAGGAGACCGTGGGGCCGGCGCCGCTGCAGGGGTTGTCCCCGGAGCGGGTGAAGCTGATGCAACTGGAAGCCACCGGAACCGAGCTGCCGCTGAAGGAGTCCTGGACCACCCGCAATTATCCCGAGTATTTGTTTGTGCCCACGGGGCCCAACCCGGCCTTCAGCTACGCCCTGCCCGACGGTATCGATACCGTGGTGCGGGTCACGACAACAAAGTAAAGGAGCGGTACCATGCGTTATCGCGGCGGGCGGACAGCCCAGATATCCTTTCCCTTGGGCGGTATCGGCACCGGGAGCATCGGCTTGGCGGGCAACGGCCGCCTCATCGACTTTGAGATCTTTGGCCGGCCTAACAAGCGCAGCTTGAACGGGTTTTCCGGTTTTGCGGTCAAGGCTGAAGGGGAAGGCAAGGTGCTGGACGCCCGCACGCTGACCGGACCCTTTCCGCCGCCCTATACCGGGGAACGGGAATGGGGCAAGCGCAAGCACGCCGGATACGGCTTTGGGCCGCCCAGCACCACCCTGGCGGGGATGCCTCACTTCGCCACCGCGGACTTTGACGGGGCGTTTCCGCTGGCCCGGGTGGACTTTTGCGACCCCGCCTTTCCCGGAACGGTGCAGATGACGGCCTTCAACCCACTGATCCCCTTGGCGGACGACGATTCGTCGTTGCCGGCCGCCTTTTTCGATATGACGGTGACCAATACCACGGATCGCCTCC
>JAVBUS010000172.1:0-4827 GCA_031555125.1 Eubacteriales bacterium
TACCTTGCGCACTTCCTGTAGCATGGCCCAGGCCATCTCCCGAATCTCCCACTGCGCCCGCATGCAGCAACGCAAGGAGAAAAAGTGTAGCAGTTCCCGGGCATTCATCGTGACCACCATGCGGGTGGCGGCGGCATTGGGCAACACGAACCGCGCATCCTCATTGGCCTTTTCCCCCGCGCCACCCAGCTCGTCTTGCCATGCCGTGTACCAAGCATGCATCTGCGCCATTTGAACATCATACCGCGCCACGGCTTCCTCCCCCAGGGCTTGAATCGCAGGGGGCACGATGTAGCCGAATCCCTTTTTCATGGATACGTAACGCTGGGACTGTACGCTAAAACTGGCAATGCGGTGGCGCGTCACCTGCGCCAGCACGGCCCGCGACACGCCTTCGATCCCAAAGGTGAAGCTGGCATGCTCGATGGTGGACAGGTGCCCGCTGGCCATCACCCCACGGATCAACGCCGTCTGGTCATGGGTGCCAACCCGCTCCCGTAGGGTATCCAAGTCTGCCGCCGCGTAACAGAGCCGAGCGGCCAGTGCCACCGTCTCGTCGGGATTGGGTGTGTATTGTAGCAACTCCACGCGAAGCGTCCTCTGTGGCATGGGCACCCTCCATTGATTCCATCACAAAACTCCGGCTGTGCGCGCACAGTCGGAGTTATTATAACAAGCAAATCCCAGCCTGTCGAGGGTTTTGTACCGCAGGCTCGTATCAGACAACGAACCAGACCAAAACGAACGCTGGTTTAGGGTAACACCGCACAAAGGAGAGTCGTTGGCCACGCGAGAGATTTTCGCGCTGCTCGAGGAGCCTGTAGGAAGCCGTGGCAGCGCCAAGGCGACCGGAAGCGCGACATAAAGCCGCACAAAAAGATCCCTGTGGACAACTGCCCGATTTGCGCGGTGTTGCCTTAGCGGTTTTGCGCGGGAAGCGCGGGTGGATGAACGTCCAGTGCAGCCCAAGCGACAAGGCCGTCGTGGATGCTTTGTGCGACACGCTGCCGGTACCCCTCATCGGACAGCAGCGCCTCCTCTTTGGCGTTAGATAGAAAACCGCACTCCACCAGCACCGAAGGGATGCCTTGGGTGAGGATGTAGTAGTCGCCGGACTGGCTGGTGCGCTTACGCGCAGGGATCAGGGAAGCATTCATTTGTTCCTGCACAATGGCGGCCAGTTGGCGCCCCGCTTCGCACCCCTTGCGAAAGAAGACCTGGGGCCCGGATTCCCGTCCGCTACTATACTCATTCATATGAATGCTAAGCAGCAAGTCCGCCGCCCCTGCCTTCACCAGCGCGGCCCGCCGCTGCATATCCTGGAGCTTTTTGCGGATAGGCGGATCCTCATCACACAGGGCATAGTCGCCGGAACGGGTCAGCAGTACCTGCGCACCGCTGGCATGCAGCGCATCCCGCAGTCGCAATGCCACATCCAAGTTCAGCCCCTTTTCCTCGACCCGCGTAGTTCGCCCTACGGCGCCGCCGTCATATCCTCCATGCCCTGCATCCACGGCAATCACCAGCCCGGAAAGTGGGCCTGCGGGCGCCACCGGCGTCCCCGGACGGGCGTCTCCGTTTGCGCTCGGGTGCATATTCTGCCACGCTGCCGCCCCAAGGATGCCCACGCAAAGGACGGCCACCCCCAGACATAGCAGGCTTTTCCACCTTCCCTGTTCCTTGCGCAAATGTACCGCTTCCCTTCTTTCACAGGATTTCCACATGAACTTCGGTCTGTTGTGTCCAGCACAAGACGGTCACTTTTACGCCACTTTTTCGCCGCAAAGGCGGAGGCTGTCTGCCACTGAATTCGACACGCCTTGCTACGACTGGCCTTTTGCCCCTGAAACATTTATACTGACATTTCATATCGAGAATCCGTTTATTCTGTTCCATAAAGCATTTTTATTCTGTGTACAGAGTCTTTTGTACTCCGCAGTGTTTCCACACTATCCACATGGTTTTCCACAGAAAAGTCCTTGCAGGTGTTACGAATCCCTCGCTTTTCCACAGAATTGGTGTGCTCCTTCCCTCCTGGAAGGGAGTTTTCCACAGGATTGCCTCGGTTGTCTCAAATATATTGCAGTTGATGAAAAGTCTGTCACAAAGACCAACATTTTGCATTTCTCAAGTCATATTTTATCTTTTTGTGCACTCAAAGACGCACAAAATGCTGGACAGACTTCGGTCTTTTTAATGCCCTCTCTGCACCTTATGCGCAACTTCCCGGATTTAGCGCCTGCTTTTGCGACCTAGTAGCACAAAAAAGCCGACGCAGAAGAGCGTCGGTTTTCTAGCACAGCTCCCTTTGGTCACAATGTACCATCGGTTGGGAACAGCTCCAGTCCAGGGTCGGCGTTCAAGGCCAGGTCCGCCACCGTACCGCACAGCAAGCGATAGAAGGCCGCGCTGCCAATCATGGCCGCATTGTCGGTACACAGGGGCACAGGTGGCACAAAGCAGGGCAACCCCACGGCCTGGGCCGCCTCCCGCAGCCGCTGCCTAAGCAACGTATTGGCCGCCACACCTCCGGCCACCACAAAGGCGCGTGCACGCGTATCCTGAGCGGCCTGGATGGCGCGCTCCACCAAGGAGTCCACCACTGCCCGCCGGAAAGAGGCGGCAATATCCGCTGCAGGCACCTCCACACCCTGTTGCCGTAACTTATGCACCGAGTTGATCAGCGCGGTCTTGAGCCCGCTAAAGCTGTAGTCATACCGTCCTTCCGGCGCGGGTCTGGGCAGCTTCAAGCTGTAGGGATCGCCTTCTTCTGCCAGAACATCCAGCAAGGGCCCTCCGGGATAGGGTAACCCCAGTACCCTGGCCGCCTTATCAAAGGCCTCCCCTGCCGCGTCATCCTGCGTCTGCCCCAACAAGCGGTAGTCCCCATAGCCCTTTACCTGCAGCACATGGGAATGACCACCGGAGGCCACCAGGCAAACAAAGGGCGGTTCAAGCTGTGGATGGGCAATGAAGTTTGCGCTCACGTGTCCCTCGATATGGTGCACTGGGATCAAGGGTAGATCCGCAGCGAAGGCCAGCGCTTTGGCCGCAGTGACACCGATGAGCAGTGCGCCCACCAGGCCCGGACCTTGGGTCACAGCGACGGCATCCACATCGGACAAGGACATGTCCGCCTCGCGAAGCGCCTGACGAATTACCGGTTGGATGTTCCGTACATGGCTGCGAGAGGCGATCTCCGGCACCACTCCGCCGTACACGGCGTGGAGGTCGATTTGCGACGCCACAACATTGGACAGCACCTGTCGCCCGTCCCGCACCACAGCGGCGGCGGTCTCGTCGCAGGAGGACTCGATGGCCAGGATGCAGGCATGTCCTGCTTGCTGCAGCGTCGCCACCTTGTGCGCCATGCGCTTGGCATAGTCCATCAGATTCCCTCCCTGACTTTTTGTCTTTTTCGCACAATGAACGATGCCAAGGCGGTTCCTCCGGTCAGCAACGCCACCGTGCCAGCCCAGCTGAGGGCAATTTGCACCACCATCCGCATAAAGAAAGCCTGTGGCATAAGGCGAATCAGCAGGTCGGTCGCCGGATTTAACAGCCACAGGTCGTTGGTAAACGCAACTTGATGGAAGAGTAAGAACAGCGAGGCAAAGTCCACCGCTGCCCATACCCCAATCAGCACCAACAACGCCAGCAGCTCCAACAGCACCCGGCACGCGCCGCGTACCCAAGCAGCAAAAACCGACCGCCGTATGCAATATGCGCCGCCTAGCACAAACAGGAGCAAGCATAGCGCGGTAATCCATGTCACCCAGGGCCAGGGGGCAAGCATTGCCGACACGTCGCGCATATGGTGGATCTCTCTCTGGTTCCAAGCCGCCTGCTCCCGACCGAACACCGTTGCACGCTGGTCCTCCATGAAACGCATGTCCCCGGTACGCAGCGCGTCGGTCAAGGATTGTGCCAAGGTCGGCGCCTCTGCCGGGGCGACACCGGCCGCCCCGTAGACAGCCAGGGCATCCCAGCCACTCTGATACGCTGCCGGGGACGTGGCGTAATAACCGGTCCACGCGCCCAGTGAACAGACCAAAAACAACGCGGACACCAGCCCGCTGATCGCGCTGATTCCGCGCCGCATACGTTTCCCTCCATTGATGGCACTGCCAATGGTCACTGCATTTGCAAATAAGCGGTGATGAACCCGTCCAACTCTCCATCCATCACGCCGGCGGTGGAACCCACCTCATATCCGGTGCGGTGATCCTTGACCATGCTATAGGGATGGAACACATAGGAACGAATCTGGCTGCCCCATTCAATTTTTTTCATCTCGCCCTTGATGTCGGACATCTTTTCTTCCTTCTCGCGTTCCCGCAGCTCCAGCAATTTGGACTTGAGCATCATGATACACACGGCCCGGTTCTGTACTTGGGAGCGCTCGTTTTGGCACTGTACCACGATGCCACTGGGCAGATGGGTCATGCGCACCGCCGAGTCGGTTCGGTTGACATGCTGGCCACCCGCGCCGGAGGCCCGGTAGGTGTCGATACGCACCTCTTCCATGTTAAGTTCGAAGTTCTCATCCTCCAACACGGGCGACACGTCCAGGGATGCGAAGGAGGTATGCCTGCGGGCATTGGAGTCAAAAGGCGATATGCGCACCAGACGATGCACACCCTTTTCCGGACGCAGGAAACCGTATGCGTTCTCGCCGCTGACCTCCATGGTCACCGACTTGATGCCCGCCTCGTCCCCATCCTGCATGTCCAGCAGTTTTACATCGAATCCGCGACGCTCGCAGTAGCGCGTGTACATGCGGTAGAGCATCTGCGCCCAATCCTGGGCCTCGGTGCCACCCGCCCC
>JAVBUS010000031.1:0-8790 GCA_031555125.1 Eubacteriales bacterium
TGGGCGGCATAGCTCTGGCAGATGGTGGCCAGATGCGCGGGCATCAGACCCTGGCGCAGGTACTCGGCAATAATGGCCTGGGTCAGGGAACTGGTGTGCACGTCGCTGCTTTGCTTGCCGATGGTCAGCTTGCGCAGCAGATCGGTACGGCAGGTCACCGCGCCGCAGCGCAGACCCGGGGAGATCACCTTGGAGAAGCTGGACAGATGCACCACCCACTGCTCCTTATCATAGGACTTGATGGCGGGTAGCGGCTCTCCGGCATAGCGTAGATCGCGATAAGGGTCGTCTTCCAATACGACGACCTGATAGCGCTGGGCAAGTTCCGCTACCGCGGCGCGGCGATCGGCGGCTAAGGAGATGCCGGTAGGATTCTGAAAGGTGGGGATGACATAGAGCAACTTGGGCCGATGGGTGCGCATCAGCGTTTCCAACTGATCCAGCACAAGCCCGCCGCCATCAGTGGGCACGGGGATCATCTTGGCCTGATAGAGCTTAAACGTCTGCAACGCGCCTAGGTAGGAGGGATTCTCTACGAGGATCACGTCGCCGGGATTCAGCAGCGCCTTGGCCACCAGATCGATGCCCTGCGAGGAACCGGTGACGGGCAGGATTTCCTCGGGCTGGGGACGGAATCCCAGGGGAGTGAGCCAGTCGCACAGGGCGGTCTTCAGTGGAGCATAGCCCTCGGTGGCGCCATACTGGAGAATGGCTTTGCCATCCCGGGCCAGTACCTGTTGCGCCAGGGCGGAGATCACGTCCTCCTCCAAGGCGCTGGCGGCGGGGTTGCCGCCACCAAAGGAAATCATGCCGGGACGATTCAGCAGCTTAAGGATCTCGCGGATGGCACTGCCGGTAACACCTTCAAACCGGTCGGCAAAGGCCAGATTGGGCAAGGACATAATGGGGGCCCCCTTTCAATAAAAGCCTCCCCGACCAAAGTCGGGAAGGCGAATGTCGCGGTACCACTTCCGTTTTGCGCCGCAAAGCGACGCTCTCAATGGCGCTATATCCGGCGCACCGGCGGCGGTCTACTGCGGCGGTGGCCGGTTCGATGCCGTGCTCAGGGGGGTATGTCCGCGGCTTGCCGTTTCCTCGCACCCACCGGAAACTCTCTGTAGGCAAGGGATACGCGGGTGTTTCCCCATCATCGCATGAATTTTTACCAGTATATGCGTTGCAAGAGAGGTTGTCAATAGTTTTGTGGCGTCAGCTTCTGCCTATTCCTTCCTATTCCTTCCTATTCCCGATCGTCCCTGCTTAGGCAAGCTCACACCGGGCACACATACAGCACCGTTCGGTAATGCCCGAACAGCAACTTTTCTTCCACGAAACGGAATCCCTGTCCCTCGTATAGCGCTCGGACCTTGGGGCGATCCGCGTGGCAGTCGATTCGCAGGCTATCGATGCCCCGATCGCGTGCTTGTGCCTTGGCGAAATCGATGAGGGCAGCAGACAGTCCTTGGCCCGCAAAGGCGCGCACCACCGCCACCTTGTGCAGATAGAGGGAAGCGCCGGGCAGCATGTTGGGCCAAATCTCCGGATCATGGTCGATCAGGGCCATGCAGGCCCCTGGCGTACCGCCCACATAAGCGATATAGAAATCCGCGGCCACAAACAGCTGTGACAGACCTTCCCAGGTGACGTACTCGTGCTTCCATTGGTGTAGTCCCATACTATCCATCCACACCACAGCTTGGGTGAGGATGGCCACGATGGTGGGGATGTCGGCCTCGGTCGCTTGCAGGATCTGGATGTTCATTCGCTGACCTCCTGGGGATTTTGAGGCTGCCGGGCATTGAGCAAGAGACTGCCCAAGATCAGTGCGCCACCCAACCATTGCAAGGGAGAGAGGCGCTCGTTCAACAGCAGCATGCCGCCCAATACAGCGGCCACGGGGTTGATGTTAATGAACAGGGCCGCCGTAAAGGGGGAGACCACTCCCAGGGCTTCCGCGTACAGAAAATAGCACAGGGCGGAGCAGATCACCGCCAAGCCCAGGGCGCACAGCCACGCAGTGGCGTCCACCGGGACCCACTGGGTCCGCTCGCCCAGGGCAAAGGGGATCAGCGTGCACAAGGCGCATAAGGATTGCCAACCTGTCAGGCGCAGGCTGCTGTATCGGCCACGCAGACGGCTGCTGATCTGGATGTAGGCTACCCAACACAGGCAGCAGCCTAGGATGAGCAGGTTGCCTTTGAGGCTGCCGCCCGGGATACCCTCGGCGCCAAACGCGATCACAAAAAACACACCCAGCAGCGATACGGCCACGCTCATCCACTGCACGCGGGATGGCCGCTCCCGACGGAAGCATACATTGTATAACAGTGTCAGGATGGGCACCGTGGCCAGGATCAGCGAAGCGGTAGACGCGGTGGTGTACACCATGCCGGTGTATTCAAAAAAGTAGTACAATGTTACGCCCAACACCGCCGAGGCAAAGGCTACCGGGATATCGGAACGCTTCAGCTTCAGCGACCCTTCCCGAAGGAGCACCAAGGGCACCATCAGGGCAGCGGTGAACACATAGCGCACGGTGGCCAGCGTCATGGGCGAAAACCCGGCGGTTAACGCGTACTTGGACGCGATGAAGGACAGGCCCCAAAAGACATTCACCAATAGCAGCGCCAGCAGCCCAAAGGTGCGGGACGGTTTGGGCATACAAACACTCCTAACGATCGTCCTGGATCCTGTTGAGGGAACCGGAAACATCCTCCAGAACTTCCACCAGATAGTTCTTGTCGTCCTGGGGATCCACCCACACCTGTACCTTGTAGTCGTCGGTGGTGGCATGCATGACGTAACTCCACAGACGATCGCTCTTGACCAAGTGGGCGGTTCCATAGCGATCCATGTATTCGCACTCCAACACCAAGCCGGGCGTGTTGTTAACCGACACGCTGTTGTCATAGTACGCACGTACAACCTTGGCAGGGTATGCCGTGCCGGTATCCCGCAGGCGGCGGATCTTTCTGCGCTTGCGTCGCAAAACGTTTAGCAGGGCGATGCCAATGACCGCAAACAAAAGGCCCATCGCGATGAACAGAATGGGCAAAAACAATTGGCCACCTTCAATGGAGAAATCACCGGAGAAGAACAGGAAGGCGGTGCCGATGACCGCAAACAGCGAACCGATGAAGGTGAACACACCGCCGACCAACAAAATGGGGGTATTGATGCCGGATCCGTTGCGCATAGGAAAGACTCCTTTTGATGTTTTTGTAGGCAGGGAATGCGCGATGGTGTACAATGTTGCGTAATGATTTCAAGCGGTGGGGGACAGCATATGCATATCGTATTGATCGAACCGGAGATTCCGCAGAATACGGGCAACATCGCCCGCACGTGTGCTGCCATCGGCGCACAATTGCACCTGGTGGAGCCCTTGGGGTTTCGCATCGAGGATCGCTATCTCAAGCGGGCGGGACTGGATTATTGGCCCTTGGTACAGCTTGCTGTTCATCCGTCCGTGGACGCTTTTTTCGCAGCGTATCCCTTGCACCAGTACAGAATGTTCTTTGCCAGTACCAAGGCGCCCCGGGATTACACCGGAGCACAGTACGGTGCCGACGACTTCCTGGTCTTTGGCCGGGAAACCCGCGGCTTGTCGGAGAACTTGCTCCGGCGGGTGTGGGAACAGTGCGTGCGCATTCCCATGCGGGCCGAAGCGCGGTCGCTGAATCTTTCTAACGCGGTGGCCATCGTGGCCTATGAGGCGATGCGTCAACAGGGGTTTCCGGCACTCGCCACCCAGGGGACCCTCACCGGCCGGGCGGAGGATGAAGCGCCCTGGCTTGATTACCTATGAGGTAGTATATACGCAATATGAGCGCTTGACAAGCTTCAGTCGAGTCCTGTACAATTTTCATGTAAAGTGGGTGAGTTTGCGCAACAAAGACGGCTTGCGCTATGAGGAGGATCCGGATGTACTGGAACATGATCGTTGGCCTTATGGGTGGTTTGGGACTCTTTTTGTATGGCATGAAGCTAATGGGGGATGGACTGGAGCGCGCGGCAGGCGGTAAAATGCGCGGCCTGTTGGAAATCCTGACCCGGAACAGACTGCTTGGCGTCCTCGTGGGAGCCGGTTTCACCATGATCATCCAATCCTCGTCGGCAACCACCGTCATGGTGGTTGGATTCGTCAATGCGGGACTTATGAACTTAATGCAAGCCGTCGGCGTGATTATGGGGGCCAACTTCGGCACCTCCATCACCGCGCAATTGGCGGCTTTTGATTTGGGCACAGTGGCACCCATCGCCCTTTTGATCGGTGTGGTGATGATGCTGTTCATCAAGCGCTCGATGACCCAACGCATCGGTACGGTGGTGGCGGGCTTCGGCATTCTGTTCGTGGGACTGAACATGATGTCCGCGGCCATGAAGCCCTTGCGCACCGACGCGGCGTTCATCAGCATGATTCATGCGGTGGCCAGCAACCCGGCATCGGCGCTGCTGATCGGCGTGGCGGTGACCACCGTCATCCAAAGCTCATCGGCCTCCATCGTGCTGGTACAGGTGCTGGCGGATCAGGGCATGCTGACTCTGGATATGTCGCTGTATATTTGCCTGGGTTGTGCTATCGGTACCTGTGTCACGGCCATGTTAGCGTCCACCGGCGCATCCCGCAACGCCCGCCGGGCGGCTGTGATCCACTTGCTGTTCAACATTTTCGGCGCCATTTTACTGGTGATTCTATTGCAATTTTTGCCAATCGCCGACTGGATGCGCGCCATTACTGATGAAGGCGACGTCATGCGCCAGATCGCCAACGGTGTCATGCTCATGAAATTGATCGAGGTGGTTGTGTTCTTCCCCATCGCGGGGTGGCTGGTGCGCTTGTCACAAAAGATCATCCCTGGCGAGGAGCCCAAGCAGGAGGAGACCCGTGCCCTGTATCTGGATGATCGTCTGTTTGTTACGCCGCCTATCGCCATTGCCCAGGCCATCAAAGAGGTGGAGCGCATGGCGCAGATCGCCCGGGAAAACCTGGCGAGAGCCATTGAAGCCTTTATACAGCGGGACAAGGATCGCATCGCTGAGGTGATGCACACCGAGACCGTGGTCAACTTCCTGAACCACGAGATCACCACCTATTTGGTGGGTATCAGCCAAGAAGATATGAATCCAGGGGATTCGGCCTTGGTGGGTTCCATGTACCATGTGATCAATGACTTGGAGCGCGTTGGCGACCATGCGGAGAACATCGCGGAGTTTGCCCAGTCCTGTATGGAGCAACAGATTGTGTTCAGCGATGCAGCCATGGGCGAGCTGGAGGAGATGCGCGACAAGGTGTTGGCGCTACTGGACATCGCTGTGACGCTGTTTCATACCAGGGATCGTTCGTCCCTGGGCGATGTGTACGCCCGGGAAGAGGAAATCGACGATCTGGAGAAGCGCTTGCAGCAGGCCCACATTGACCGGCTCACCGCGGGCAATTGCACGGCCAAGGCGGGCATGCTGTTCTCCGACCTGCTGTCCAACCTGGAACGCGTGGCCGACCATGCTACCAACGTGGCTTTCTCCATCGCCGGGGATGAGCCGGAGGAGAAACCAAAAGAGCGGTTCTGATGTCTTTTTGTTAGAAAATGTGGTACACTATAGGTGGTCTATGGTGCCTTTTCTGGGAGGAGGTGCAGCATGTACGAGGATTTTGATGCCGAGGATAGACGGGCCATTCGGCGGGATCGATTCAAGGTGGCGGCCAGCCTCATGGACTTTGTGGGGGTGGTGGGCAGCACGGTACTGATCGTGCTGCTGATGGCCGCGCTGGCGGGTTTGTATACCTGGCTGCGTAGCGACCTGAATGCCACGTTCTCCACCATCGGGCAAAACATCAACGAAGCCGTCGTCATCGATGCCAACAGCAACCCGTGACGATGGGCATACATAGGAGGAGTTCCAATGCGCAACGTACGCACCGCAGTGTTCTGCATCGCAATGAGTGCCCTGATCTGGCTGGGGGCTATGCCCTTGGCCCAGGCCGCACCGGAAGCCGATGTCCTGCTCAAGCAGGCCGCGGAGCAATATGAGAAGGCCCCCCGGCACGAGGTGTCGCTGCTGTGTGAGCTGGCGATCGAGGGAATGACATGGCTGCCGCCGGAATACCTGCGGGTGCAGGCCAAGGTCACCGTGGCGGGCGGTGAGCTGGAGACCCTGGAGGCCGATATTGTCGGCAAGGGAGACCAGGTCACCCTGACGGCCAAAGGCAAAGAAGTCACTGCGGACTGGGGCTTTATGACCGATGCGGTGCGCAATCCCTTGCTGGAGGAAGCGTTGCTGGCCCTGGCGAGTGCGCCGTCTGTATTGACGGATGCGAAGGGTGTCCAGGTGGCGGAGTGGACCGAGGCCGTCGCCGGGCAGGAAACCTATCGTTTGGCGGGTGTGCTGGAAGCCAGGGCCCTGCTTCACGATCCCCTGGTGCGCTATCTGGCGGTGGATCTCAACGCCACCACAGCCACCGTGGAAGCATTGATGGCGGACCAGACATTCCAGATCCCGGTACATTTGTTCATCGGACAGGAGAGCGGGGAACTGCTCCGGGTAGGGCTGGATTTAACGCCCTTGCATTATGCGCTGATTGGGGATCAGACCGCAGCGCAAATGGGCAAGCTCAGGGATGAGGCCACGTATTTGCTGCTCACGGTGGACTATGGGGCGGCGCAGAAGTAAGATTCTTGACGGACGGCATGTGGTTAAGAGTACTAAATTCCCCCACTTTTCGCTTTGCGGCGAGAGTGGGGGATGCTATAATAAGGAAATGACGTAGCGGAGGCTGGGAAGATGCACACAACGTGGTCGGCATTGTTGGAGGAGATCCAAGACTGCCGTAAGTGTGGCCTGTGTCAGGGTCGCACCCGCACCGTGCCTGGGGAAGGAAATCCCCGCAGCCCGCTGCTGTTTGTCGGTGAAGGGCCTGGGGCCAATGAGGATGCCCAGGGGCGTCCTTTTGTGGGCGCTGCGGGACAACTGCTGGACAGGATGCTGGCCTCCATTGGGCTGGTACGGGAACAGGTCTACATAGCCAACGTTGTCAAGTGCCGCCCCCCGGGGAACAGAGCCCCTACCCCGGAGGAAGCCGGCGCCTGCTTGCCGCACCTGCGTGCCCAGGTGAGCTTGATCCGGCCAAAGATCATCGTCTGCTTGGGGGCCACGCCGGCCCGGTACATCCTGGGAGACGATGCCCGGGTCACGCGGGACCGAGGGCAATGGGTCCAACGCAGGGGTGTGCGCATGATGTGCACGTATCATCCGGCAGCTCTGCTGCGGGACGAGAGCAAAAAGCAACCGGCCTGGGCGGATTTTCAGGCCATCCGCGAAGCACTGGAGACACTGACGCCCGGAGAGTCTGTCCAGGGTGGAGGAACGGAGGAAGCATGAGCAACACCAGCGCCAACAGCGCGGCCATGGAGAAGTACCGCGACGCATGCACGAAATTTTTCCAGCAAATCTATGTGGGGGAGGAGCGCCACCTGGTGTTTGGCGAGGGCAAGATGAGCCCTCAGCTCATGCTGATCGGTGAAGCGCCGGGGGAGCAGGAGGCGCTGCAGGGGCGTCCCTTCGTGGGCAAGGCCGGCCAAAACCTGGATGCGTTTCTCCGCTCCGTAAACATGCAGCGGGAGGATCTGTACATCAGCAACGCTGTCAAGGTCCGCCCTACCAAAACCAGCGTCAAAGGCAGGGTGTCCAATCGGCCGCCTACCCGGGAGGAGGTGGCCCTGTTCGCGCCCTGGCTCATCAAAGAAATTGCCCTGGTAAAGCCCGCGGCCATTGCCACCTTGGGCAATGTGGCGCTTCATGCCGTGTCCGGCAAGTTGATGCTGGTGGGTCAGTCCCACGGCAGTTGGATGCAGCTGGAGGGCTTGCCGCCGCTTTTTCCGCTATATCACCCGGCCAGTGTCATCTACAACCCAGGCTTGGCCCTGGTCTATGAACAGGACATCCATGCCCTTAGCGAATCGCTGGCGCAAGGACAGTACCAAAACGACATTTGAAGCGTAGGATTGTGGTTTTGAGCGCCGGGTGCTATTCACACCGTACCGCATCCATTATACTGGCTGCAGATATCGCGAGGAAAGGGTGTTGGAACGATGGATGTGTTTGCCGCAAACCTGCCAACGATTTTATGCGTGGTAGCAGGGATGGCACTGGTTGTATTGGAGGTCTTTTTGCCTGGCTTTGGCTTGCCCGGTATTTCCGGCAGCGTGCTGCTGCTGGCGGCCATCGTCATGGTCATGTTTCATTATGGCGCCCTGGCGGCAGTGGGGCTGCTGATCATCATCATCGCTGTGGTGGCCATTGCTATCTCCATCTCGCTCAAGTCCGCCGCCCGCGGGAATCTGGCAAAGTCCAGCTTCATCCTCAACGAGACCGAGAGCAGCGACGCGGGCTATGATTCTTCCCAGGACATGGAGGTGTTCATGGGCCGCGACGGAGTGACCCAAACCCCGTTAAGACCGGTGGGCATTGCCGAATTCGACGGCGTACGACTCAACGTAGTCACCGAGGGAGAGTTTTTGCTGAAGGACGTGCGGGTTACCGTGGTCCAGATTGAGGGTAGCCGCATCGTCGTGCGCAAGGCATAACCTCGCAGGAATCCTGTGAGCAAAGCATATAATAGCATATAGGGAGGTTCTCTCATGGACACAAACATGGTAACACTCTTGCTTGGTATCGGCATTATTGTGATCTTCTTGATGGTATTTTTCAGCTTTGTTCCCTTTGGTCTGTGGATCTCGGCCCGGGCATCCGGCGTTAAGGTCAGCATCGCGTCCCTGGTGGGTATGCGCA
>JAVBUS010000091.1:0-5051 GCA_031555125.1 Eubacteriales bacterium
AACGCATTCATTTCGTCGGACAGGTCGGTGCTCAAGCGCATGACCGGCCAGATGGTTTCCGGCGCGAACTTGTGCAGCGCTTCCGCAGAGCCCTTGGCGGGCTCCACCATCTCGCCGCCCTTGAAGTAGTCGGCATGGGCGACGGAGGGATGGCTCACCGTGACCCAGGGGGCGTACTTGCTGATCATCTGTTCGAAGGACAGGCCTTCCTTGTTGTTCAGGATCTCATCCTTGTAGGTGTACACGCCGTCGATCACGTCATAGGTCACGCCTTCGATGCCCATGAAGAATTCACGGATGCCCTCGTCGGAGTACCAGTAATCGACCCAACGCATGGTGGCTTCGGGATAGGGATTGTTCTTCATGATGGCGAAGGTGCCACCCGCGCCGCCGGCGCCGTTGAGCACGGAGCCGAAGTAGGTGAACTGCTTATCGCCCAGCGGACCCTCGAAGGGCTCGTACATGCCGACGGCCTGCTCCTTGGCGTGGGCCCCGGCAAAGGTATGGTTCAGGAACAGGTAGGAGATAGCGGTCTTGTTGTCGATCTTGGCAATGAGCTGGCCAAGGTCGCCATCCTCGGAATAGGTGAAGATCTGCGGATCCACCAAGCCTTCGGTGTACAGCTTGTTGTAGTACTCCAGCAGCGCCTTGTAGCGATCGGTGGTGTAGATAAAGCGCAGTTCCTTGGTCTCGGGATCCATGTCCACATACTCGTGACGCGTGCCGCGGTTGCCCAGGCCAAAGGAGCCCTTCAGGAACCACTCGATGGTGGCGTAGTTGTTCACGCTCAGGGGATACTCGTTGCCCACGGTGCCGTCCCCGTTGTAGTCCAGGGCTTTGAAGGCCTTGAGCAGTTCATAGTACCCGTCCAAGGTGGTCGGCACTTCCATGCCCACCGCTTCCAGGGCGTCCTTGTTAAAGAAGGCGCGCTGTCCGCAGGTGATGGCGGGGGAGTCATAGATGTAGGGCAGGGTGTAGATGTGACCGTCCGCCAGCTTTAGGCCCAGCTCCAGCTCGGGGTATTTCTCAAACCACTTCTGGAGGTTGGGCGCATACTGTGCAATCAGGTCGTCCAGTGGCAACAGCGTGCCCTGGCCGGCATACTTCGCTTGATCCAGCGCGGGGATGTTCATGCGCATCATGGCGTCCGGCAAATCCTGGGACGCGAAGATGATGTTGCGCTGCTCGGTCAGTGCGCTGGAGGGGATATTGGTCCATTCGATGTGAATGCCGGACTTGGTCTCAAAATTTTTCAGGATTTCGATGTCCGCAAAGTCGGGCTGGGTGGGGCCTTGGCCTACCGTCATTTTCAATGTGATCGGCTCGGTCACGATGGGGAACTCCCCAGGCGGGGTGACGGTCGGATCTGCGGCAACAAACGTTGGCAAGCTCAACGCAGCCACCAGCAACAACGCCAGGAACATGGACCGCTTTTTCATACAGATGGTACCTCCTTCTTTTCTATCGCTCGCGCCATGTGGCGCAAAAGCACATGGATTAACCCTTGACCGACCCGATCATGACGCCCTTGACAAAAAACTTTTGTACAAAGGGGTACAGCAGCAGCATCGGCAAACTGGCCAGTACGATTACCGAGTACTTCATGGTTTCGATACGGATGGCGCGGGAAGCCATTTCCTGCGAGCCGGTGTCCATCATGGCGTTTTGTGAGTTGACCACCAATATCTCGCGCAGGATCAGCTGCAAAGGCTGCAACTCTCGCCTGCTGATATACAGCAGGGCGGAAAAGTATGCGTTCCAATGGGTGACAGCATAGTACAGACCGATGACCGCCACGATGGGGCCGGACAGCGGCAGCATGACCCGCCACAGGATGCCGATATTGCCGCAGCCGTCGATGGTGGCGGCCTCCTGGATCTCGAAGGGAATGGAGGTCTGGAAATACGTGCGCATGATGATCAGGTTGTAGGTGGAGATGGCGCCGGGCAAGATCAGCGACAGCCAGCTGTTGATCAGGCCCAGTTGCTTTACCTGCAAGTAGAGGGGAATCAACCCGCCGGAGAAGAACATGGTGAATGTGGCGATCATCATAAAAAATCCGCGTCCCCACAAATCGCGACGGGAAAGGGCATAGGCCCCCATGATGGTCACCGACAGGTTCAGCGAGGTGCCCAGGGTCATGATCAGCAGCGAGTTACGATAGCCGGTCATGATGAACTGGTTTTTTAGCACCATGGTGTAGTTGTCCAACTGCGGCTCGACGGGGAACAGCTTCATCTCGCCGCCGGTGACCTTGAAGGGCGAACTGAAGGAGGCGCTGATCACATAGACCAGGGGATACACCACCACGAGCGCCAGCACCGCCAACAGAAAGTAATTGCATACGTCAAAAAGTATATCGCCTCTCGTCTTGCGAGAGAGCGAGGATGAGCGACCGGTGTTCTTCCGCATGGCGCTTCCTCCTACCACAAACTGGTCTCGCCCACACGGCGCGAGATGGCGTTGATGGTCAACAGCAACACGCAGTTGACCACTGAATTAAACATGCCGATGGCGGCGGCAAAGGAGTGTTGCGCCCCCTGGATGCCTTGCTTGTACGCATAGACCGAAATGATGTCGGAGACCTTTAGGTTCATGTCGTTCTGCAATAAAAACGCCTTTTCGAAGCCCACATTCATAATCTGTCCCACGTTTAGGATCAGCAGAATCACCAACGTGGGCATGATCCCGGGCAGGTTGATATGCCAAATGCGCTGCAGGCGATTGGCGCCGTCGATCTGTGCGCTTTCGATCAGCTGGGGATCGATGCCCGACAGGGCGGCGATGTAGATGATGGAGTTCCAACCCGCGTGCTGCCATACATAGGTACCCACATACAGCGGCAAAAACCAAGTGGGCAGCAGCATAAAGTTGATGGCTTGCCCGCCGGCGGCCCGGATCAGCACGTTGACGATGCCGTAATCCGGATTCGTAAAGGAGCGGATCAGGCCCACCACCACCACCGTGGACAGGAAGTAGGGCGCGTAGGTGACGTTTTGGATGATCTTTTTGGTGCGCAGGTGGCCCACTTCGTTAAGCATCAACGCCAGCAAAATGGGCAACGGGAACCCGAACAGCAACTGCAGCGCGCTGATGTTGAGCGTATTGGTGAGCAATCGGCCAAAGTAAGGCGAGTGGAAGAACCGCGTAAAGTGTTTGAACAACGGCTCAGCCCAGGGGCTACCGCTCATGCCCAAGCTTTCATTGAAGTTTTTAAACGCGATCTGCAGCCCGTACATGGGTTGATAGTGGAACACGAGATAATACAACAAAAAGGGTACGAGCAATAGATACAATCCCCAGTTGCGTAGTATACGTCGCTGATGTATAAAGCGCACAACCGATGCACTCACTGAGGAAGGTGCCTCTCCTTTTTTTTGGAGCACAGAAAAACCTCCCAGTTCTGAATATGACGAACAAAAGTGTTCTTTTCTTTGGCATCTATAGTATCAAGGATTGTGCCTGCTGTCAATTATGAATCCATGGAATGATACAGAATAATAATGCAGTGGTTGCAATCTATCCAAAGCGGCGCTATACTGAGAAAAAAGCCAGGGGGAATGTGTCATGAAACTAGGGCTTAGCTTATATTCCATCAATCGCGAGATCCGGGAAGAGAGAATGACTTTGGCAACCGCCATCGACTGGGCGGCGTCCCAGGGCGCGGAATGCGTGGAGCTGGTGCCCTTCTCCTACAAGTTCGAATTGGAGGACGGCAGCATCGATCACGACACCATCGCCATCGCCAAACGCGCCTCCAAGGACGCTGGTGTGCCCCTGGTGAACTACTCCATCCTGGCCAATCTGTGCCAGGAGGATCAGGCTGAGTTTGAGGCCGAGATCAAGCGGGTCATGAAGCATGTGGACATCGCCGCGGAATTGGGCGTGCCCCGCATGCGCCATGACATCTCCTCCTTCCGCCGCACCCGGGAAGAAAACGGCGTGGCATATTTCGAAAAGCTGTTCCCGCGCATGGTGGAGGCCGCCACGCGCATCACCGAGTACGCCAAGGAGCGCGGCGTGCGCACCCTGCTGGAAAACCACGGCTTCTTTGTCAACGGATGCGACCGCTGTGAGCGCCTGGTGCGTGCCGTGAATAACGACAATTATCGTATGTTGCTGGACACCGGTAACATCGTCTGTGTGGACGAAGACCCTGCGGTGGCCGCCAACCACCTATCCGCACTGTGCGATATGATCCACTTGAAGGACTTTTATATTCGCCGCCGCGATCCCGGCGATACCACGGAGTTCGACTGCGGCGGGCATTGGTTCCGCTCCAACCAGGGGCGCTATCTGCGGGGTTCCATCCTGGCCCAGGGCGATCTGGACCTGTACGAAATCCTGGGTGCCATCAAGGGGGCCGGATACGACGGCAACATCGCCATCGAGTTCGAGGGGTTCGAGGACTGCAAGTACGCATCCCGGGTATCCCTGGACAACGCGCGCCGTATCTGGGATCTGGTGTAACCCGACGATACAGACGAGTGCGCAGGAAAGGAAGCAAGCATGAAGACCGTACTACTTGTGTTTGGCACTCGGCCGGAAGCCATCAAAATGTGTCCCTTGGTCAACGAGCTAAAGGGCCGAAGCGGCATCCGTACCGTGGTCTGCGTCACGGGTCAGCACCGGCAAATGCTGGATCAGGTGCTGGAGGCCTTTGGGGTGGTTCCGGACTATGACCTGTCCATCATGAAGGAGCGTCAGACCCTCTTCGACGTCACCGCCAACATTCTTGGCGAGATCAAGACGGTGCTGGAGGAGGTTGCGCCCTCTGTGGTGCTGGTGCATGGCGATACATCCACCACCTTTAGCACGGCGCTGGCCTGCTTTTACCTACAGATTCCCGTGGGCCATGTGGAGGCCGGACTGCGCACCTACGACCTGTACTCGCCCTTTCCCGAGGAGTTCAACCGTCAGGCGGTTGGGCTGGTGACCCGGTATCATTTCTGCCCCACAGAAAAGGCCGCCGACAACCTGCGCAAAGAAGGGAAATCTGGCCAGGACATCTATGTCACCGGCAATACGGCGATCGATGCCCTAAAGACCAC
>JAVBUS010000003.1:0-6668 GCA_031555125.1 Eubacteriales bacterium
TCCACAGTGGCATGGCGCATCGGGGGCAAGACTACCTATGCGCTGGAGGGCAGTGTCTTCATCGGCGGTGCGGCCATCCAATGGCTCCGGGACGAGTTGGGGCTCATCGAGCGGGCAGCGGATAGCGAAGCAATCGCCACCTCCATCCCTGACAATGGCGGCGTGTACATGGTACCCTCCTTTACCGGATTGGGGGCTCCTTATTGGGATATGTACAGCAGGGGTATCATCGTGGGCCTGACCAGAGGCGCGGGGAAGTCGCACATCGTCCGAGCCGCGCTGGAGTCCATTGCCTTCCAGTCCAGCGATCTGGTGTCGGCCATGATCCAGGACAGCGGGGTGCAGCCGCCGCAGTTGCGCGTGGACGGGGGAGCCAGCGCCAACCGATTCCTGATGCAGTTCCAATCCGATATCCTCCATGTGCCGGTGGTGCGTCCTACTATCATCGAGACCACGGCGCTGGGCGCTGCATTCCTGGCCGGATTGGCGGTTGGGGTGTGGCCGGATCTGGCGGCGGTCAGCAACATCTGGCATGCGGATCTGCATGTGACGCCTGCCATGGAGGAGAACAAGCGCACGGCGATACTGCATGGATGGCAACGGGCCGTGGGGCGTTCACAGCACTGGATCGAGAACAAGTAGGGCTCGCATATTGCAGTAATATTGTTTTTTTGGGCGGAGGGGATTCGGTGTGCCAATCCTCCGCTTTTTTTTTTACGGTTTTTCAAAAAATGTTTTCCATATACTTCCCAAATGCAGATGGCTGTGTTATACTGTAGAAGGTGATAGAAACATAAACAATTTGACAAGGGTCGACGCGATTCGACGCGACGACGGGGCGGTTTTGTCGAAGTGTGGGAGAAGCTCGGCAGCGATGTGGTGAAGAAAGGTAGGATGGTATGGATCAAGTGAAGGTGCTCATCGTCGATGACAACATGGAGTTGCGCGGTGTCGTTTCGAAGTTTTTCGCGCGACAGGAGGGAATCACGGTGGTCGGCCAAGCCACCAACGGGGAGGATGCGCTCAAACTGATTGCGGAAACAGTGCCGGATGTGCTGCTGCTAGACATCATCATGCCCAAGATGGACGGATACAGCATGCTGGAGCAAATGCGCCAGCTCAATCTGCCCAAGGAGCCCGAAGTGATTGCCTTGACCGCCCTGGGGCGGGACGATTTTATTACCCGCGCAGTGGAGCTGGGTGTGCGCTACTATATGGTGAAGCCCTTTGACTTCCCGGTGCTATATCAGCGCGTGATGGAGATCGCCGGCAAGCGTTCACCCAAGACTGAAAACATGATTTCCATGCCTTCCGCATCATCGCCGCCCCGCTCCTTGGACGAACGTATTGCCGGACTCTTTTTGACCATCGGCATCCCTGCGCATATCAAGGGTTATCAGTTCCTGCGTGAGGCGGTAAAGATGGTGATGGATCAGTCGGATATGATCAATCGCATCACCAAGGAGCTGTACCCCGGCATCGGGCGCAGGTTCAACACCACGGCCAGCAAGGTAGAACGTGCCATTCGCCATGCCATAGAGGTGGCTTGGAGTCGCGGACGCATTGAAGTGCTCAACCAGGCATTTGGCAACAATGTCTGTTCCCTGGACGACAAGCCCACCAACGGGGAGTTCATCGCGCTGGTCGCGGACAAATTGAGCTTGGAGCGCAGCGCATAACGTCCGCATCAGCCCATCGCTGACCAGGAGCCAAAGGCGGCTCCTTTTTTTGACGCTTATTGCCGGTTCGTCCGCATATCATACCCGTGGCGGGCATAGGGATGTACAGGCAAATAGCATCATGGGAGGGGACGGCCAGATGGAGATGAAGATTGTACGCGAAAGCGTGGAGGTGGAGCGCCTGATTGCCGCGTCGGAAGAGCAAGCCGTTGTGGAGGGCGAAGTCGCCTTGCCAGGCAGCATGCGGGACGCTGCGCGCATCTTGCACACCGACGCGCAAATCATCGTCGGGAATGTGGAAACACTCGCCGACCGCCTGGCGCTGGATGGCCAGGTTGTATTCCATGTGTTGTATACGCAGGGGGATCCCACACGGGTACAGACGCTGGAAGCCGCTTGCGACTTCTCGCACCAGATGGAATTGGGCGGCGTGACGCCGCGCATGCAGGCCAACCTGCTGAGCAGCGTGCTGGAAGCAAAGGCCCAGGGCAGTGGTGGACGGCTGCTGCTGCGGGCGGTGGTATCGCTGAATGCGCAGGTGCTCAGCGCCCTGCCGGTGCTGGTGGTGCGGGATCTGACAGGGCTGGATAGCCTGCGTTCCCGCAATCAGAGCATGTCGATCTGTCGCACGGTGGGTGAAGGGGAAGCGGAGACCCTGCTACGGGAGGAATACGAGATTCCCGCCGCGCTTCACGTGGTGGAAACACTGTATGCTGCCGCACGTCCGCAAGTGACGGAGATCAGCGGAGGCGAAGGCCGAACGACCATCAGCGGCAACGTGATGCTGGATGTGTACCATGCCAGCGACATGAAGGAATTGCCCCTGGTGGTGACGCACCATACCATGACCTTTGAGCAACCGGTGGACATCCGGGGAAGCGGTGGGCAAACGCTCCAAGCCATGCCTCACGTGCGGGACGTTATGGTCAACTCCATCGAAAGTGGCGACGGCGATCGGGTCCTGCGGGCTGAAGTGGTGCTGGCCAGCCAGGTCATTGCTACACAGCAGGAGAGTCAAACGATGTTAAACGACGCCTACACGCTGTATGGCAGCGATGTGGCATTGGAGCGGTTGCCTATGCAAATCCACACCCAGAATCACTATCAGGTAGCCCGGGAGGCGGGCAAACTCATGATGCAGCTGCCGGACAAGAGCGCGCCGGTGGGCACGGTGTTGGCCGCCTTCGTGCATCCTACCATCGTCGAGCGGGAGCGCATTGGCGGTCGGGTGACCGTGGATGGCGTGCTGGGCGTGACGGTGGTGTACCTGCCGCCGGATTCTGACCAGCCGGTGAGCGCGCAAAAGGATGAGCTGTTCAGCATGACCTTTCCCTGCAACATCCCGGAGGACGCCACGTTGCAGATCGTACCCCTGGACGTGGAGGCGGCGGGCATCACGTCGGATCGGGTGGAGGTGCGGTACATGCTGCAACTGACAGCATCGGCCTGTGGCACGCAGCGTGTGGATGTGGCGGTGGATGCGCGCATGCTGCCCTGCGAGGACCAGAACGGCGATGCCCAACAAGGCGGCATGGTGCTCTATTACCCCCAGACGGGCGAGACACTTTGGGATGTGGCGCGGCGCTATCGCGTGGACGAGGCGGCACTGTCACGCTTAAACCCCGCTATGGAGCAACCCCGAAGCGACCGGGCGATCCTGATCTATCAGCGGGATACCGGCACCAAGTAAGCAGGATCTCCGGCATGGAGGGCGACGCGACACGTTGCCCTTTTTGCTTGTGTCGCGCCTTTTGTTGCCTTGCAATGTATGGACGGGTGGTGTATACTGAAAAAAAGATGGTTATAGCGCGAGAGGTGGTGAGATCGTGAGCGAGCCGATTCGATCGGAGACGCAGCAGTTTAAGGCGGTGACCGAGACCGCTAATACGGCGGAAGGTATACTGATGCGTGTATATCAAGCGTTACGCACCAAGGGATACGATCCGATTACCCAAATTGTGGGATACCTGATGAGCGGCGATCCCACTTACATCACCAGTCATGACAATGCGCGATCCTTGATCTGTCGCGTGGAACGTGACGAGATCATGGAGGAACTGGTAAGATCCTACGTTCACGCAGTCGAGGGAAAAGAATAAACATGCAACGCGTAAAATTGGGCGCGCGAGGCCCGGAGGTCTCGCGCCTTTGCTTTGGGACACTCACCATGGGACCACTCCAGCGGGACATGGCGCCGGAGGCCGGCGCGGAGCTGATCTGTTATGCAGCGTCGCAGGGCATCGACTTTTTGGATACTGCGGAGATCTATGGTACGTATGCGCACATTGCATTGGCACTTCGCCAGTATCCGGCGTTGCGCATCTCCACAAAGTCCTATGCCCATGATCGGGACAGCGCCGCCAGATCCTTGAGCAATGCCCAGGAAGCCTTGGGCCGCGAATACATCGATATCTTTATGCTCCACGAGCAGGAGAGCGTGCACACCTTGCGGGGGCATGAGGCCGCGCTGCGTTATCTGGTGGAGCAAAAGCAGGCGGGGGCCATCGGCGCTGTGGGTATCTCCACGCATCATGTGGAAGCGGTTCATGCGGCAGTCGGATTTGGCAAAGCATATGGCGGACTGGATGTGGTGCACCCCATCCTAAACCGGGAAGGGTTGGGCATCGTCGATGGAACCCGGACCGAGATGGAGGCGGCATGTCTGGCCGCCAAGGCGCAAGGTATCGGCATCTTTGCCATGAAGCCCCTGGGCGGCGGACACCTGATCTCCGCACCGCAAGCCGCGTTTGCGTACATGCTGTGTAGCCCTTGCGTGGACGCCTTTGCCGTGGGGATGCAGTGCCGGGCGGAAATTGACTTTAACCTGAGCACGTGCCGGGGTGTCTCTCCTGATGCGGCGGCTCGGGCCGGTTGCGATCAGATCCCGCGGAGACTGATCGTGCAGGACTGGTGCGCGGGGTGCGGTCACTGTGCGGAGCGCTGCGATCAACGCGCGATCACCGTGTCGGAGGGGAAGGCCACGGTGAACCAATCCTGCTGCGTGCGCTGCGGGTACTGCGCCACGGTATGTCCACAGTTTTGTTTGAAGGTGATCTGACGGGAAATGCTGTAGGGGAGGCGTGCCATTGGAGCAGAGAATTCTGGCGCTGGATGTGGGTGACAAACGCATCGGCGTTGCTGTCAGCGACTCTCTGGGCTGGACGGCGCAACCGCTGGAGACCTACACGCGGGTGGGCTATGGTCCCGATACCCGGCACTTGGCCGCGTTGGCGGAACAGTATCAGACCCGTCAAGTGTTGTGCGGCCTGCCCCGCAATATGGATGGGACCCAGGGCGGACAGGCGCAAAAAGTGCAAGCTTTTGCCGCGGAGTTGGAAAAGGCAGGGTTGCATGTGATCTTTTGGGATGAGCGCATGACCACCGTCACGGCGGAACGTGCGCTGATCGAAGGGCATGTGCGCCGTGAGGAGCGCAAGAAAAAGGTGGATATGTTGGCCGCCACCATTATTCTGCAGGCTTATCTGGATGCAGGCAGGCCCCACGAACAACCTGAGCAAAGTGAGGGAAAGAACATGAACGACGATCAAGACAATGTGGTAGAGCTGTTGGACGAGGAAGGTCAGGCGGTTCGCTTCGAGCACCTGATGACACTGGAACACGAAGGCAAGGATTACGTGCTGCTGACCGAACTGGGCGACGGCGAAGGCGATTCTGAGGAGAGCGAAGGCGAGGTCTATATCCTGCGCATCGATACCGACGAGCGCGGGGAAGATTGCTATGTCGCTGTGGAAGACGAGGACGTGTTGCAGGCGGTGTTTGACAAATTCGTGGTGCTCTCCGGACAGGACGAGCTGTACGGCGAGGATGACGAGGAAGACGAAGCCGAAGAGGAAGAATAGCACAGAGAACAAGGAGCGAACCTAACATGGATGATTGGCAGTTGGACGCGGAGGATCTGGAGCGCACGGTGGTGGAACTGACCGATGCCAATGGGCGCATGCTACGCTTCCGTTTTGTGGCGGCGCTGGAACATGGCGGCGCGTCTTATGTGGTGCTGGCAGAGCTGGAGCCGGAAACCGAGGAAGATGAACTGATTCTCATGCGGGTGGCCTCGGATCCGGAGGGTGGAGAGGACCACTACGTGGTGATCTCGGATGAGTTGGAGCTGGACGCCGTCTTTGGCAAATATGTGGCATGTACCTTTGGGGATGCGCTGGATGGGCTGGAGGACATGGAACGCATGGATGGGGTGGACGGGTGCGACTGTGGCGGCGAGTGCGGTTGCGGTCACGGCCATGACAGCGATGAGGATTGCGCGTGCGGTGGGCATTCTGTACTCCACTGACATAAAATGCTTGCCAAGGGCACGGATACATGATATACTCCGTTTCAAATCCATATTGCAAAGGCGATGAAGGAGACAACGCCCGCGCGAAAGACCAACCTAAAGAGAGGGCGAGCCATCGGCTGAAAGCCGCCCGGAAGGTCTGCGGGAAATTCACTCCGGAGCTGTTCCGCTGATCGTTTGTGTAGGCGGAGCCGGGCATGCGCCCGTCATCAAAGCGAGGCCTTGCGTACCTGTGTGCGCGAGGTGAATCTGGGTGGTAACACGGAGCGGTGCGCCTTCGTCCCTTTGGGGGAGGAGGGCGCTTTTTTAGTGAAGAAAGGATGAGCATCATGGACGTGCGCGAGAACATTCGCCAACTGCTGGACAGCGTGGAAAAGGAACTGGTCAAGATCCAGGACACGCAAGCCCTGGAGGCACTTCGGCTGCGCTTATTGGGCAAAAAGGGGGAGCTCACCGCGCTGTTGCGGGCAATGGGTGAGGTGCCGCCGGAGGAGCGCCCCATCATTGGCCAGCTCATCAATGAGGCGAGGGAAAAGGCAACGGGCTGGCTGGATACCCTATCCATGCGCATTTTTGTACGGGAGCGGGCTATGGCGTTGAGCAAGGAGACCATCGACGTGACCCAGCCCATGGACGCATTGCACATGGGTGCGCTGCATCCGATTTCTTTGGTGCTGTCC
>JAVBUS010000258.1:0-3530 GCA_031555125.1 Eubacteriales bacterium
CGGGCACGTGTGGACCCACCGCCTGTTTGAACTGAGGCTGGGCGTCCGCCGCGCACAGAATGGTGGCCGCCGGGTATCGGGTCGCCCAGCCGGTCAGCTCCGCCGGGTGGATCACCCCATCCAGCAGAGCGATACAGGCAGGCTGCACCGGTTCCGCTTGGGCCGAAAAGTCCGGCCCCACGCACAGGGTATGGAACCCCCGGCGATCATCGGGCAGGCCCAAAGCATAGTCCAGCGTCACATCGATAACCGCCAAGCGCACCGTCCATTTGCGCAGGGCCGACGCGGTATGCACCACCAGCAACGTTCCCTGGGCACCCTGGGTCAGGGCCGGTACGATGGCCTGCTCCAACGCCATGGAGGTCAGGCGCTGCACGCGTTCCCCCGGTTCGGGCGCAGGGTGTGCGTCACGAATGGAGACATTATATAGGATCTGGTTGCAAATTGCACGAAAAATTGCATTTTCTGACTGCCCGCAGGTGGCCAGAAAGGCCTTGGCCGCCGCATGTGCGGTCAGATGGCGAATCTCACACTGGACACTGCGGCGATCCTGCCATACGTTCACGCTGGCGGTACACAACACATCCAGCCGGTCCGGCAGGCTGGTGGCCATGGGGCCCATGCGGAAGGCGATGCCATCCCGCACCTCTCCATCCTGGCCCAAGACCAGCTTGAGGTGCGCCCCTTCCTTGCCCACCGGGCGGGTCTCCAAAGGGGCCACGCCCCGCAGGCATAGCTGGGGCGCGGCATTGCCAAAGCCCGTGGGCTGCAACTGCTCCAGCTGGGTAACCAGAGCTTCCGTGATCTCGCCAAGGGGTACCTCAAAGTCATAATACTCGGCGGGCAAGAAGGTATCCGGCTGCGCCTGGGCAGCGATCACCGCGTTGAGCCGTTCACGCAGGGCGGGCAGCGACGCCGCCCCCATGGTAAGGCCTGCCGCCTGGGCATGGCCACCGAACCGCAGGAACAGGTCCCGACAGCTAAACAGCGCCGCGTGGATATTGATGCCGGGGATTGACCGGGCCGAGCCCACGCAGACATCCCCCTCCCGAGTCAGCAGCAACACCGGCCAGTGGTAGCGTTCCACCAATCGCGATGCCACCAGGCCGATCACCCCGGGGTTCCAGCCCTCGCCACACAACAGGATGATGCGATCGCGCAAAAAGTCCACCTGTCGGGTCAACAGGGCCTCGGCATCTTCCAGGATAGTCCGTTCGATCTGCTGGCGTTCCTGGTTCTGAGCGTCCAAATCTTGGGCAATGGCTTGGGCCCCGGCGGCATCCCGCATCATCAGCAGTTCCACATTGCGCCCGGCGTCCGTAAGCCTCCCCCCCGCGTTAATGCGGGGCGCCAACTGAAAGGCCACCTGCCCGGCGGTAAGCGCCGCCGGCTGGATGCCCGCGGTATCCAGCAGGGCCTTGAGCCCCGGTCTCCTGGCGGCACGGAGCACCTTGAGCCCCTCGGCCACGATGACCCGGTTTTCCCCCAACAGGGGCACGATGTCTGCGATGGTACCCAAGGCCGCAAGGTCCATCAGCGTGCTCACGGCCTCCAGACCGCCCAGGGCCTGCACCAGCTTGAGGGCCACACCGGCTCCGCACAGCTTGCCGAAGGGATACCCCCCCAACAGTGGGTTGAGCACCGCCTCGCACTGGGGCACTTCCTCCCCCAACTGATGGTGATCCGTGACGATGACCCGCATGCCCAAAGTGTAGGCATGGGCCACCTCCCGGGCGGCGGTGATGCCGCAGTCCACCGTGATCAGCAGTTTGGCCCCCATGGGCCCCGCGATGTGGGCCATAGCCTCCATATTCAGTCCGTAGCCCTCCCCATGGCGGGTGGGGATATAGTAGTCCGCCTGGGCGCCCTGCTTTTTCAAGTATGTCAGCAGGATCGCCGTGCTGGTAACCCCGTCCACGTCATAGTCGCCGTACACCACAATCTTGTCCTTGGCGGAGATGGCGGCCCGAACACAGTCCACGGCGGCCTCCATGTCCTGCATCAGCATGGGGTCGTGAAGCTGCTCCAGGGATGGCGCCAGAAAGGCCTGGGCCGCCTGGGGCGTGTCGATGCCACGCGCATACAATAACTGGGCCATCCGCGGATGCAAGCCCAGGGACAGCAGCGTCTCCGGGGCATCCTCCATGGGCCGGGGAATAAATCGAATCATGGCGATCCTCCGCATTTCCCAAACAGAATGGGCGAAGGAGCCCCTCTGCACAGAGAAGGCTCCTTCGCGGGTTTTCGTAATGGTTTACGCCTTTTTCGCCTTCAACTTCATTTGGTCGCGCTTCTCCAGCAGGTACACCCACACATACCCGTTGATCATGTTGGACGCATAGATGCCGGACAGCATACCGATGATCAGCGGCAGGGCAAACTCCTTGATGGCGTCCACGCCCAGGATGTACAGCAGCACAGTGGTGATCAAGGTTGTCAGCGTGGTGTTAATGGTACGGGAGAGCGACTCCTGCACCGAGTGGGACACGATCTCCGCACGGGTCAGTTGGCCCAAGCTGTGGCGACCGGTGTTCTCCCGGATGCGGTCGAAGATCACGATGGTGTTGTTGATGGAATAGCCGACGATGGTCAGCAGCGCTGCGATAAAGGTGGAGTTGACCTGCACAAAGCCGCGCAGCAACACCATGAAGCTGATCATGATCAGCACATCGTGCAGGATACCAAAGACCGCTGCGATGCCGGAGTACAGATCGAAGCGGATGGCGATATAGATCATCATCAGCAGCCAGGCCACCACTACGCTAAGGATCGCGTTCTTGATCAGGTCGGAACCGGCCACCGCACCCACGCGGTCGATGGAGACGAACGCAACGTTGGGATACGTCTCCTTGAGGGTGCCTTCCAGAGCGGCCCGCATGTCGTCGGGCTCCGTCACATCCTTGATACGCAGCTGGAGCTCGGTCTTGTTCTCGCCCAGCACGGCGATCTGGGACTCAGTGACGCCTTGGGCTTCCAATGCGGCCCGGGCTACATCCACGCTGGCGGTCTCGCCGGTCTCGTAGCGCAGAATGATACCGCCCGTAAAGTCGATACCCAGGTTCATGCCCAGGCCCACGATACTCAGGATCAGCGCGATGAGCATGATGGCACCGGAGATCATCAGGCACTGCTTCGCGCGGTTTTTAAATACAATCTTCATCGTGCTTCCTCCTTTAGCCCACATAGAACTTGGTATTTTCAGAAAAGAGATTGACCATCCACTTCAGCAGCGCACGGGATACCACGATGGCCGTGAACATGGAAGTCAGCACGCCGATAAGCAGCGTGACCGAGAATCCCTTGATGGCGCCGGTGCCAAACTGCATGAGCACCAGGGCCGCGATGATGGTGGTCACGTTGGAGTCCACAATGGCCGACAGCGCCCCGTCCTCAAAGGGGGTCTTCATGCCCGCCTTGTCCAGCAGCTGCACAAAGGTCAGCGTGCCGCCGCCCTGGCTGAATGCCCTGTACTGCTCCCAGGCGGCCTCCCAGCCCTGGCTCTGGAGCACGGCCAAAATCTGCAGGGCGCA
>JAVBUS010000279.1:0-3730 GCA_031555125.1 Eubacteriales bacterium
TTGTACTTAAACTGCGCCACAATCTCGAAAGGACTGCCGTCCTCCGGTCCTTCGATGGCCCACTCGATGCCGTATTGATAGGGCTTGCATTCCACCAGCCTGCGATTCAAGGGCATGTGTAGCGGCAGGTCCGGGAACTCCTGCATGTAGTACTCCTTCTTGTAGGTATCGAACAGACGCATCACAAAGTTCTTGCACACTGCGATGTCGGTATCGGTCTGGGCAGGCGCAAACTTGTACTTTTTTTCCTTGGAGTTCTTCAGCGCCAAGGCAATCATGCGATCGATGAGCTCATCCCTGGCGCACCGCAGGGTCACGATGTGTTCCACTGTGGGTTTCGTGCCGTCGGAATCCTGTCCATAGCCCCGGGCGATGACGGTCACCGGCCCCGCGGCTTGGGTCAGCTGCAGCGTCACATAGGCGCTAGAGCCTTCTACCTCGATGCTGGCGCTGCGCTCTTCGCCCCAGGTGGCGATGACCTCGATCTTGGTCAGCAGCACCCCTTCCACATCCACCATCAGCACACCGTCCCCGGCTACGCTGTCCGCCGCTGTAGGCGACAGGATACGGATACCGGGAACACCGCCATCCAGTGGCGGCTGCTCCGTGGGCGCCGGCGCCTCGTCCATCCATGCCGTCTGGACAGTCATCCATACGAATAGCATTGCCAGCAAGAGAACCCATGCTTGCTTTTTCACCTTACTTCCTCCTCAGCGCGCTCAGCTTGTGCCGCAACGCTTCTCGCTCACTCTTGCGGAAAACGAAGACCTCCCCCAGCGGCACCTGATAACTGCGCAAAAAGTAGGCCAAGAATGCGCCTCCGGCCAACGTGTAAGACAGCACCGATGCCATCGCCGCCCCTTCGATCCCCCAGAGGGGGATCGTATATAGATTGGCCACCACATTGACCATCGCACTGGCCGCCAGGATCCCCAGATACACCATCTTTTTACCCTGAGCCAACAGCAGGGTACCGATCAGCTTAAAAAACGACATACTCAACACGCCAAACAGCAAAATGAGCGTCACCTGAAAAGCGGGCAGATACCGCTGCCCAAACAACAGACGAATCACCGGCCTGCCAAACAACGCGATGCCCACCAGCATCGTCACAGTGATATAAAAGTTGAGCTTCAGGGAGAAGGTGACATCGCTGATGGCGTCTGCTTTGGCCGTGCGGGAAAAGAGCACCTCCCGGAACGCGTCGGGAATCAACCACCCATAGGCCGCCAAGCTTACGCCTGTGCTATAAAAGCCGCGCTGCGCATCGGCCACCCCCATTCCCGTCAGCATCAGCATGTCCACTTGATAGTTCAGCGTCAACAATAGCGTGGTGAGCATGGCAATAAAGCCAAACCACAGGATGCTGCGAAAAAAGCGGAAGTCCACCCGCAGGGGATTGCCCACCCGGCCAAACTTGCGCAACGCCATCACCACGGTGATCAGGTCCCCCACCACCACCAGCGCCAGCGCCACGATCAGCAGGGGCCGCAACGTCACCGCCGCCAGGATGATCAGCAGCGTATTGGTAATCCGCGCCGTCAGAAACACAACGTTCTTGTACCGAACGTGCTCCACCATCACCATGAAGCTGAGTTGGTTGGCCAGCACCTGAATCGGGGCGATTAAACAGATCGCCACCAGCGCCGTGCTACGCAGTACACAGGCCAGTACCACACCAATCACCGTGTACACCACATACTGCAGCGCAAATATGTTCAAGAAATCCCCCAGCACCGCCCCTGGATCCCGTGTGCCTTCCGCCAACGCGTTGCGCTTGTGGAAGGGGTAAGGCTGGTACAGACCAAAGTTGGCCACCACCGCCACAATGGTCAGAATGGCATTGACGGTGCCCATCTGACCTTCGATCTCCGGGCCAAAAAACCGCTTGAATACCGAGGAGGCGATCAGGCCAATGACCACCGCCGCAATTTTGGTAAAGACCGTAAACGCGTAGTCGTTGCCGGTGAGCCGCTGTAGGGCCTTTGCTCTCATGCTTGTTCCTTCTTTTGCGAGAAATCCTGTGCCTAGCGTGCGTACAAGCCGCCCGTTTCATGCATATTGGGTAAGGCATGTGTTATTATACACCAAATATGGAAGTGCGTCAAAAAGCGCCCGCTCCGAACGGAGACGGGCGCTATCCAAAGTATTCAACTTAGCCACTGGATCAGCAGCATCAGCAACGCAAACACCACGCCGAAGCCTAGCACCGGGGGCATCACCAAGCTCAAAGCCGCCAGGATCATGGCAAGGCGGTCGTTTTTTTCCACGGCCCCGCGCTCTGACTCCTTTGGTTTCGGCTCCTTCCGGAACCAATCCATCCACGGCATGCGGGCATATTGATCGCGAATCTTCGCCTTTGCTTCCACCAGGGATTCCTCCCGCGTATGGTCGCGCTCACGCTTACTCATGTTTTTTTGCACAGGTGGCAAGCAACGAAGTGCCCTGGCTCGATCTCCTGGAAGGCAGGCTCCTGCTGGGCACACTCGGGCATCGCGTAGGGGCAGCGGGTGTGGAAGCGGCAACCGCTCGGCGGATTGGCTGCCGAAGGCATGTCGCCGGTCAGCAAAATACGCTCGCGGCGGTTCTCCGGATCCATGTTGGGTACCGCCTCCAACAACGCCTTGCTGTAGGGATGCAGCGTGTTTGTAAAGAGGGTTTCCTTGTCCGCCATTTCCACAATTTTGCCCAAATACATAACGGCAATGTCGTCTGAAATGTAGCGTACAACGCCCAGATCATGGGAGATAAACAGATACGTCAGTCCCATCTCATGCTGCAGATCACGAAGCAAGTTGATGATCTGCGCTTGAATGGACACGTCCAGCGCGGAGACGGCTTCATCGCACACGACAAACTTTGGACGAAGCACCAGCGCCCGGGCAATGCAAATCCGTTGCCGCTGGCCGCCGGAAAACTCGTGGGGATACCGTGCGATGTGGTAGTCGCTCAAACCGCACTTGCCCAGGATCTCCAGCACGCGCTCGGTCATCTGCGCCGTGGTTTTAACCAATCCGTGGGCCTTGAGTGCCTCGCCCACAATCTCGCCCACGGTCAAGCGCGGATTCAGCGAAGAATATGGATCCTGGAAAACGATCTGCATGTTTTGCCGCATGGTACGCAGTTCGTTTTTTCCCAGGGTGTGAATCTCCTGCCCATTGATGGTCACACTGCCGCTGGTCGCCGGCGTCAGGCGCAACAAGGTACGCCCCACCGTCGTCTTACCACAACCGGACTCACCTACTAAACCCAGCACCTTGCCTGCGCGGATCGAGAAATTTACATCATCCACCGCGCGAACACGGCCAACCTCTTTACGGATCAAGCCTGCCGTGATCGGAAAGTGTTTGACCAGGTGCGAAACCTGTACCATCGGTTGTTGCTCAGCCATGTTGCGCTCCTCCCTCGGCCTTGCTCTGACTGAGCCAGCAACGCGACTTGCGTCCATCCGGCATCACGAACAGCGGTGGTAGTTGCTGCTTGCACTGCTCCGTACAGTGCGGGCAGCGCGGGTGGAACTGACAGCCCGAAGGCCGCTCCAACAAGTTCGGTACCACGCCGGGGATCACGTACAGGCGCTCCTTCTCGTGCATGGCGGAAGGTTTGCTGCCCAGAAGCCCCTGGGTGTACGGGTGTAATGGATCCCGAAAGAGCGCCACAACGGGCGCCTCTTCCACAACATGCCCCGCGTACATCACCAGCACACGGTCGCTGACCTCGGAGATGACAC
>JAVBUS010000092.1:0-3144 GCA_031555125.1 Eubacteriales bacterium
GGGCGAGACCGACGAGTTCGTGTTGCCCACCGTCATCACTGCGGGCGGCAAGCCCGTTGGAACCATCGAGACCGAAGATTCCGTAGTGTTCTTCAACTTCCGTCCCGATCGTGCGCGGCAACTCACCCGCCCCTTCATCCAGCCGGATTTCAAGGGATTTGCCCGCCGACAGGACTTCCGCAAGGTGCTGTTCGTGTCCATGACCCAATACGATGAGACATTCACCGGGTTATTGGTGGTCAACAAGCCGCAGACCCTGGACAACACCTTGGGCGAGTACCTGTCCAAACTGGGCAAAACCCAGCTGCGCATCGCCGAGACCCAGAAGTATGCCCACGTGACCTTCTTCTTCAACGGCGGCGTGGAGCTGGCCAATCCCGGCGAGGATCGGGTGCTCATCGATTCACCGAAGATTGCCACCTTCGACATGAAGCCGGAGATGAGCGCTATCGAGGTGGCCGAGGAGGCCGCCAAACGCATTTATGCTGGCGCCTATGATGTGATGATCCTCAACTTCGCCAACTGCGACATGGTGGGCCACACCGGTGTGATGGAGGCCGCCATGCAGGCGGTGCGCACAGTGGATGCGTGCATGGCCACCCTGATCCAGGCCATTCAGGCCGTGGGTGGACGGGCGCTGATCACCGCGGATCATGGCAACGCGGACCAGATGGTGGACCCCCAAACCGGGGAGGCCTTTACCGCCCACACCACCTTCCCGGTGCCGCTGATCGTGGTAGACGATGCCCAGGTAGACAAGGCGTTGCCCAGCGATGGCCGCTTATGTGACTTGGTGCCCACCATGCTGCACCTGATGGGCGTTCCTCAGCCGGAGGAGATGACGGGAAAAAGCTTGATTTCCTAGACAAAATCCATACAACGCCGCTTTGCGACGCTTCGCGAGGCGGCGATTTTTGTATGGACATCGGCCCATGATGGTGCACTATGAGAAACCCCAAGTCTGTTTTTCATCTGTTTCTCATACAGCCCTTATGCCATTTTCAAGCAAGTCCTTTGCGGGTGTTGTATCATAAGCTCACAAAGTAACAAACGACGATGAAAAGAGAGGGAACACACCATGAGCAACTACAACATCAGCGATATCGATGCCCTACGCAGCCGCGCCAACCTGACCTATGAGGAGGCCGTTGCTTCCCTGGAGCGCAATGACGGCGATGTCACCCGCTGCCTGGTGGAACTGGAGCGCCAGGGCCGACTCAACGTCAGCCCAAACGCCCAACAGCAGGACAACGGAACCCGTTCCCAGTGGTCACCTCAACGGCCCCATTGGGATGGACAACGCACCAAGCGCTTCCTGTTCGGCCGATTGATGGTGAGAAAGGGAGAACGCGTGGTGGTGGATCTGCCGGTGATCTTCCTGATCTTTGCGGCCCTCGCGGCGCCGTGGCTGGCGGTGATCAGCGCTGCACTGGCCTTTGGGCTGGGATATCGCACGAGCTGGCAGCGTGGTGAGGACGTGGATCTTTCTAAGGAAGGATTTCAGACCATGTTCGGTCAGGCTGGCGAGAACTTCCGCGCCGCCGCGGACAGTGTCAAGGACGCTGTTAGACAGGCCAAGGATGACGTGCAGGAATAGCCTTCCCCGATCAAAAAGACCCGGTGCGCCACATGGTGTGACGCACTGGGTCTTCGCCGTTCTGAATGCCCGCCGGGAATAATTGTGAGATACCGACAAAAGAATCCGCCGCGTAGACAAAGGAGGAGACCCTGTTGGTGCCAAAGGGGCAGGCCGGTTGGGTTTGCGGCGTGATGACAGGATCGGCGTTGGGGAAGAGGGTGGATACCCGGAACTGCAAGATCCGGGGCACGTGGTCGGCGTGTGCAGGATATCCCGGGCGATGAAAACGCCATTGGCGCAGACATCCGGGTTGATCTGCTGAGTCCCAGGTCAGTGATAGCCACCGGGCAGTCTGCCGCAAGTAGCGGATGGTGGGGGACTCAACAGGATGGGTGTGGCGGTGGTGCGACCCAGCTTCGCCATGTATGCGTGCCATCGCATGCAAGCGGGCAGCAGGCGTGCGGCAACGGATCAACCGAAGTCCTTCCAGTTCTTGGACAACAGCCATACCAGAAACGCCAAGGAGCATAGGGCAATGAGTAGGTTCGAGGACACCACAACGCAAGACAGTGCCGCTGCGATCAGTGCCACGGCAATCAGCCCGTAGCATGCCCAGCGCCTTAAGAACATGACGCCAATGCACAAACCGAAACGCAGCAGTTCCAGCGCGATTAAGGCATAACAAAAACCCTGTTTGTCGGGCAGGATCTGGTCGGTTGTGAGCAGGCTAACGAATTGAAAGACCGAGTATAGTGCGCTCAGGCACCACAGTGGCATGAAGATCTTTAGCCGTGTCGCCAGTCCGCGGGGTTCGCCAGGGGCCCTCGTCATTTCGGGCCGTTGCGATTCATCATTGTTCATAGGCAAGCTCCTTGATTGCTTATTCCGGCCAACCGGTATAGAGCTCGTCCACCAGCAGATACTCTAACCGACCGTCGGTCACCTGTGTAAGTAGGGCAAACAAGCCCGGGGCGTCGACGGTTTTGGTCAATAGGGTGGCAGTGACCCGATCGGTGAAGCGCTGCTCCTCCACGATGCAGGGAGCATCCCGCAACGCGTACTGTGCGCGATCCCATAGGGGATAGGGGACATCCACCCAATAACGCTGTGAGGCATGCATCACCACCACCGTCGCAGCCTCCAGGGCGGTGACCGCACCCTGGGTATAGGCACGGGTCAGACCGCCGGCCCCCAGCAGCACACCCCCGAAGTACCGACCCACCACCACGGCGCAGTCCACCACACCCCGGGCCTGCATCACGCCCAGAATGGGCATGCCTGCGGTGCCACCGGGCTCGCCGTCGTCGCTGTATCGCATGATGCCGGCATTGCGGCCGATGATGTAGCAGTAACAGTGGTGGGATGCGTCCTTGTACTGGGCGCGAATCTGGGCCAAAAAAGCCAAAGCCGCAGCCTCATCGGCTACGGGGGTTCCGCAGCCGATGAAGCGCGACTTTTGTACGATAAACTGTTACTGCCCGGCGTGGTGCAGGGTTTTGTACTGTCCCGTGTGATTGGATGGGGAGCTCACGAGAGCAGCACCTTGCAGTAGCTCTTTTTGCCCT
>JAVBUS010000111.1:0-10929 GCA_031555125.1 Eubacteriales bacterium
TGCCCTGCGCCATCATCGCGGGGTTCGATATGGACCTGCGCCTGGGCACGCTGCTGGCACCCTTTTTGATCGGCTGCGGTGCGTGCCTGGCACTCAACTGCCTGGCCCTGTTCTTCACCCGCAAAGAACCGGGTCAGACCCGGGCCCTAACGCTGCTGATGACCTGCGGCTTTTTGGTGGCTCCCTTCACCCTGCCCTTTGCCCAAGCCAATCTCCCTGCGGCGGTGATGGGCATCGCTGCCTTTGACATCGCCCAGGGTTTCTTTAACATGGGATTTAATTATGCCACCGCCACGGTGCTGATTTCCGGCAAGCGTGAGGGTGGCTTTTCGCTGTGGTTTGTACTAAAGAGCATGCTGCGCTCCGGACCGCTGCTGGCGTACTTCGCCCTGCTGCTACTCAGTTCCCTGCGCATCCCGCTGCCCGGACTGGTGCTGGAGTTTGCTAAAAAGGTCGGCGGTGCCACCACCTTTTTGTCCATGACCTTTATCGGGCTGGTGCTGGATGTGCACCTGGAACGGGACATGCTGCGGCAGCTCTGGCGCATCCTGGCCATCCGCTACGGCTGTGCCCTGGCCGTCAGCCTGCTGTGCTTCTTTGTATTGCCCATCGACCCGGTGTTTGCCAAAGCCGTGACCCTGGGCGTACTCACCCCGGTATCCAGCGCCTCTATGGCCTATGCCGACAAATTTGGCTGTGATGCCAAGGTCTATGGCGCCGCCAGCAGCATGAGCTTTTTGATCGGCGTGGCAGTCTTTGCGGCGTTGTTTATCCTGTGGGCCTAAGCGCCTATTGCGCCCCCAGCCACAGGGACACCTGATCGTTGCCACCCAGCCGCCAAATGTCCACCCCATATCCGGCACCAAAGCCGTCGATGATGCCGCGCCAGCGTGCCAATGTCTCTCCGTCGGCATACCACACGGTATGGTCGGCCCCCTGGGCATCCTGGTAGTCAAAATGCATGGCCCCGCTGTCCCCATCCCGCTGCGGCATGGCCCCATAGGTGGCCGCCATGTCCTCAGCGGTTTGTTGTGTCAAGGCCTTTGTGCTGCCGCGAGACCAATCGAAGCCCCCGGTGGCCAATGCAAACCGCTTGACGCCGGGCAAGGTGCTCATCTTGTCCACCATCTGGTTCAGGAACGCGTCGTTGGCCTTTGGCCCCGGCCCGCCGTGGGAGCCATATAGGTTGTAGCACATCATCACATAGTCCGGCCCTGCCGGAAAGTCCAGGGACGCAATGGGCGCGCCGGGCTCCAGCATCACCCGCAAGTGAAGCCCCGCCGCCTGTGCCTGGCCGTACATCTCCTGCAGGAACACTGTGAACCGCTCCCACAGCGCCATGTCCTTGCCCAGGGCCTCATAGTCGATCTCGATGCCGTCGAACCCGTCAAACCGGGCCAAGGAGATCAGGTCCTCCGCGTGGGAGCGCATGCTCTGCGCGGAATCGAACAACCGCCACAGCAGCTTGGTATCCTTCAGGGACGATCCCCCATCGGCCAGCAACAGGTCATTGACCACGCTAAGGGAACGCCGGGGCATCGCATCCGGGAACAGCGCCTGGGTGCGATCATAAAAGTCATAGAGCTCAGCAGGCACAAACGGCGTATCCTCCGCATCAAAATAGGCGGCGAAGTACACCAGCCGCTCCATGCGCCCCGCCAGCGGCAGGGCCTCCTCTAGGGCAGCAGGCGGATCCCAATAGGTCACCCAGGTGGCAATACCCTGCTCCGGCGCGCTCACCGCGCCCCCTTCCGCGCACCCCACCATCGGCGCCGCAAGCAACAGCGCACACAGCGTCCATACACCCAAACGCCCCATCATGAGTCTCCCCCTTTCCCCCGAGAGTGCTCAAGATTGCCCCGCGCCCCCCTTAGGAAGCCCGCGGAGCACCGTTCAATCGGTTTTCCCTGCGCTAAAAGGCCACTACCGCCCACCTGAGCAATCCCTGCCACGCATTCTCCACCTTGCGCAAGGCATCCTGCTGCCAAGTCAAACGATTGTCCAACATCGTCTCTCCCGCCTCCGCAACCGCATCCTCCGGCCAGGTCACGATATGCAGCGCCCGAAACACGCCGTCATACACATCGTCCGCCATCACGCGCTGCTCCTTGCCATACTCCCCCCAAGCGGCACGCAGATCGATGCTTCCCCCCTGGGCCGGGCGGGCAATGGGCTGCGCCACCGCCACCTTATCATCCACCAGTACCGTCAGCAGCGCCCCTTCCACAGTGATCTCCAGCCGGCGCAATCCAGGATCCCCCGGCTGGATCTCCTCGATATACGGCGCATAGTTGGCGTCCGTGGTCTCTTCTTTGGCCCTCATCAGCCGGCGGGCGATCTCTTTGCTGTTTTCCTGTTGATAGGTCTGCCCCTGCTTGGCCACGATCTCCGCCGCCATGGCCAGTTGGCGGTTGTCTTCCCAGGTGGCATAAGCCACTCCGTCCAGCTCATCCAAATGCACGCGGGCCAAGGGTTCCTCCCGGGTACCGGTGTAGGTGTCGTACACCAATAATTCGTTGTTGCAAATCTCCACGGCGATGGCGTGCTCCCCGGTTTCGTCGGCAAACAGGTCGATGGCCTGGGTACCCAGCTTGTTCCCCGCCAGTTCCGCCGTCACGCGCAGGTTCTGCCAGCCTTCGCTGCCCACCAGCCGGGCACGGCCCACATCGGAAGGTTCCGACGTGACGCAGATCGTCTCCCCGTCGTGCATCGCCGCCCCGCGCAGGATCTTCCATTGCGCGGCCTGGACGGCATTTCCCGCGTCAAAGGCGAAGTCCTCACCGGTCTCTTGCCGGATACGCATGAGCAGATGATTGGCCGACCAATAGGCCCGGGGTTGCATCCGCGTCAGGTCGTGCCGGTTGTTGTCCGGGGCGTTATAGGCATATACATCCCGATTGAAGTGCAGCGTAAACAGTTCCGTTAGCCAGCGCTCGTTCTCGTCGCTGGCCCGCTCCGTGGTGCCGAACTGTCCGGTGTTGGCGTGCATGATGGCGTATAAGGCCGGCAAGGCCCCCAGTTTGTTCTCGTACACGGTCTGCATCCGCCCATAGTCGGCGGCGATCCGGGCGCGCATCTGCTCGGCGCTCTCCAGGGGCACGTCGTACTCGTCCCGCTGATAGTCCATCAGGTAGTGGTTGTATCGCCGCTGCATAAAGGGCGCCACCTGGGCGTATTCGTTGGGCGTCAGCGCCCCCAGGTAATTCCCGTGCCGGTCAAACGCATTGATGTAGGACAGGCGGTAGCCGTTGGTTCCCAACTCCCAGTAGCCGTTCTTAAGCAACTCCAGCAGATCCCGGGGCGACAAAAACTGCTCGCTGCGCTCCTCCAGCCGCTCTGCATAGGAGAGCATGCTGGCCTTGTAGCGCATCTGCTCCAACACATGCTGGGCATAGACCGCGCTTTCCCGTCGTCCGTCTTCGAACATCAGGAACAGGGATCGTTCCGGCAACGGTTCCCCATGGGCATAGAACCGGTGGATATCTCCCTGGGTCACCGTGACATAGCCTGCCCGCTTCAGCGCTGAAAGGTGTTCCTGCAGCCGCTCCTGGGACACGGCTGTCCCACCCTGGCCCGCCCCAGGCTGGATAGCGAAGTAGGACAGGGCGATAAACCCCCGTCCGCCGGTGGGCACCTCATTCTGTTGCCAGGTGCGATAGCCCTTGTCCAGCACCAGGATGGTCACCAACTGCCATAGCAGAAAAATCAGCACCGCTGCCTGCAGCATCACCCGCAGCGCTTTTTTCGTATTCTTTTTTCCCGCAAAACGATCCTTCTTCACACCATGACCCTCTCTATACCGATGTGGCACCCTTGGTGCCCGGATCGTCCAGGCCTAGGGCGATCATGTCTTCCGGCGTCAGGCGTGTGCCCCAGGTGGACTTCCAGAACGTGACCCAGGCCGCCGGCATCTGCCACATGAGCACCAGCACATAGTACAGGCAAAACGCCGCGCCATAGGGCCAGGTGCTGCTTTTGCGCAGGCAAAGCTGGGTGGCGCTCATCAGCAGCGCCGTCACCCCCAGGCCGATCAGGAATGTCCGGGGGAAGAACCCCAGCGCCAGCGGTGTATACACCAGGTTGTACAGCACGATCAGGGGCGAAAGCACCGGGATGATGAATCCGCAGTAAAAGGACAGAGCCATCAAGGGTTCCTTGCGCCAAATAAAGCCCGCCGCGATGCTGGTTTCCCGCAGCCAGGAGCGCTTCCAGCGCATCTGCTGCTTCAAAAACACCCGGTGGGTGTTGGGCACGATGGTGGAGCACACCGCGGAATCCTGATAGCTGGTGCGGTGCTTTTTTAGCACAAAGTTGGTCATGGCCCGGTCATCCCCAAAGGTGGCCCGCATGCCTAAAAAACTCTGGTTCAGCCAAGCTTCCGCATGCTCCAGCACGATCTCCTTGCGGTAGCAGGACAGGGGACCGGACAGGCAGGTCACCGCATCGAAGTAGGCCTCCGCCGCCTTCATGACCCGGAAGGAGATGTAATAGCGCACCGATTGCATCTTGGTCACAAAGTTGGTATAGGTGTTGGCCACATCGGTGCGCCCGGTGACACCGCCCATCTTGGGGTCCCGGAAGGGCTGCACCAGATTGACGATGGCATAGGGATCCAAAAAGCTGTCGGAGTCCACGAACACCACCAACTCGTGCCGCGCCATGCGGGCGCCCCGCACCAGGGCCACGCGCTTGCCCTGGTTGCGCTCCTGCCGCACGGCCCGCAGGCGGCGCAGCACGTCGGCATCCTCACCCCGTTGCCGCAGCTCCTCCATCAGGCCGGTAATCCGGTCAAAGGAAGCATCATTGGAGCAGTCGTCCACTACGATGACCTCCAGTTTCTCCGGCGGGTAGAACTGGTTGACGCAACTCATGATGGTGCGGGTGATCCATTCCTCCTCATTAAAGCAAGGGATGATGATGGTCACACCGGGCTTGTAGGCGGGATGGATGGGCACCGGCTTATACAGCGCCCCAAACAGGTAGCGGGTAAGCAGATATCCAGCGGTCATGATGCTATAGGCATACATCAGCTTGTTGAACTGGAAGTACAGCACGCTCTCTACCCGCATCAGCATCAGCAGCAGCGTCAGCAGCACGGCGGCCACCGCGCCGACGAGGCCCAGCTTACGGCCGCGCCGGGCATAGAGCAAGTCGGTCAGGGGCCGGGTAAACTGCACGCCGCAGGCCCATAGATCCTCCCCCTGCTGCACCATCCTTGCCACGGTGGCCCGGGCGCTGACCCGGCCCTCGTATCCTTCCGGCATGGCTCCCGGGGTGATGGCGAACCGCAGACGCAGCTGCTTAGCCTGCTCCATCTGTCGGCGCTGCGCATCGTCCCGCACCCGCAGCAGCATGCCGGTGGTGGAAACATCCTCGCTAGCCAAGGTAAATCGGCTGCCCTTGCGCAAGCCGGATCCGCAGACAACCTCTACCCGCAGCCTTGCCAGGTAGCGGGTGCCATAATGCCGCGGCAAGGAGTTGCTGATGCTCGCATGCCGGGGCGCTTTGCCCACGCCCCCTCGGCGGTCCTTGGGGGCCCGACCGCCTCGCTTATCCTGTACGTTGGGCAACAGTCGCCGGTCGGCACGCTGGCGGAGCAGTACGTTGTCCTCCTGCTCACTGTGGCCGTTATTCGGGCGCTTGCCCTTGCCCTTGGGCCGGTTGATTGTCTGCATGGTGTTCCCCCGCTCCGTCGTCATTGGGCAGTGTCCTCCGCCGCTTGTTGTCCCAGGTAATCCGACAGCCGGGCAAAGGTAAATGCCTTCTCCGGCGGCAACTGTGCGTTCTCGGTCAACAGAATGTCCAGGGCATCGGCGGTGTGCACGCTGTTGTCCGACATGTGCAGGATCACCACGCTGCCGCTGCGGATGTTGGCCCGCAGTTCCCGCGCCAGTTTTTGCGCGCTGGTGGCCATATAGTCCCGGCTGGTATAGGAACCGTTGACCACATAGCTGAATCCGCAGTCGAACACCGTGCTCATGCCGATGCGGCTGATGGCCATGGTGGGTGGCCGAAACACCGTGGTCAGGGCCGGTGCGCCGTTTTCCAGCTGAATATCCCCTACGATATGGGCCAGGGTATCATAGGACTGGATCAGGTCGGCCCGTAGCGCCAGGGATTCCTGGAGCGTCAGGGGGGTAAACCGCCAGGTGCCTTGCGGATCGTGGGCCAAGGGCATGTGGGTGCGGGTGTGGCTGGCCACCTCGTGACCGGCCTTTGCGATGGCCCGTAGCAGGCTGGGGTTGTCCGGCACGTATTCAGTCCGCACAAAGAAGGTCGCCTTGACCCCGTGCTTCTCCAACACGCCCAGCAACTTGGTCAAGCCCACGTCGCTGCCCCAGTCGTCAAAGGTTAAGAACACCGCCCGCCGGTCGTTGTCGATGCGGCCCGTCATGTCCAGCTTGGCGATCTCCTGCTGGGTAAAGTCCGGCAGTTGCTGCCGCGTGGACACATCCCGGTTGCCGATATAGCGGGTCTGGGCCATGGCCATCACATCCCCGGTGAGTTGCCCCGCGTGGATGCGCCCCTGCACTGCGGGCAGGATGGCCCCATCGGGCAGCGGATAGGTGTAACAACCGTCCTTGGCGCTTTGCAGTACGTATACATCCCGGATGGCGTAGGCGTTGCGGGTGCCCTGGAGGGCGGTGATCAGCTCACCCAACAGGCCGCTGCGGTCAAAGTAGTTCATGCGCATGCAGATCACCGATCCGCGCCGGAAGCCGTAGGTAGCCTGCCGGAACACGGTGTCGATCACATCCTGGGCATTGCGGGCGGTACGGTTGTCCTCCCGCACCAGGGATACATCATAGGTCACCACCATCAGCCCCATGGCCGACGCCGCCTCCCGCACCGCCTCCGTGGGCTGACCCCAGGGCTGCATCACCAGCCGCAGGCCGTGGTACCCGTATTGCTCCAGCTGTTGTTGGGCCCGCAGCATGGCGTAACAAGCGATATAGAAGTCGTCTCCCGCCTTAGGGAACAAGGCCACGCCGATGGATTGCTCCGCTGCGATGAGCCTGGTGATCTGTTCGGGATAGGCGTCAATCTCCTGGGGCGTGACGAAGAAGGTACCCACGCCGCCCACAGCCTGGAGGCTGCTTAGCACGCCGTGGACTTCGTCCACTCGGCCCAGGCCATAGAAGGTATAGGCTACGGCGGGTTCCGTGGTGTACAGGGTGGTAGTGGGCTCCGCCAATCTCCCCTGGTTGTTCAGGCGCAGGGTCTCCATCTGGGCGGAAAACTTGGTCTCATCGATGGCCTTAGCCAACCATTCCACCATGCGCAGAAGCCGTGCTTCCTGGGTCATGGGCTCCTGGGTGGCGGAATGCGTGGGCGCCGGGGTCACCCCCTCCGCCGTGGGCGAGGGCAGCGCTGTGGTGCGCGGCACATACTCGCTGTCGTCCAGCATGCCGGACAGCTTGACCGATACGATGCTCTGGTAATCCAGCTTGGACACATAGGCCCACGCATCGTCATAGGATCGGAAGCTGTGATAGGTCAAGTACACCGTGCTGCGTACCGCCTCGCTCAGGCCGCAGGCCTGGGCCGCCTCCAGCAAGGGCTCCGTATAATCCGTCACATCGCACTTGAGCCGGGTAGGCGCTTTGCCGGTGATCTCCGTCAGGATTTTGCCCGCGCAGGTAAAGTCCTCCACCAGTTCGTTTTGCGTCAGTTCGTCCATGTGCTGACGGGCGCTAAGGGTATAGTTGCCGATAGGATACCCTGCCGCCGCAATGGCCTTGACCACGCCGGGCTCCTCCGCGGCTTGCATCCCGGACACAAAAAAAGTCGCCTTGATATGATAACGCTCCAGGATCTCCAGCAGCCGCTCCATGGTCACATCGTCCAGCATGCCGTCGATGGTCAGTGCCACCTTGCGGTCGTCCAAGGACTCCCGGGCCACCACACCGGCTTGACCGGGCTGCTTTTCCAGCCGTCGCAGGTTCTCCCGGATTTCGTTACGGGCGTTGTAATGGACGCTGGGCAGCACTTGCTGGTCCATGGCCTCGGCATCCGGAGGCGGCTCCTGCGACGTATGACGCGGGGAGATCCACTCCAGTGCCTGGTACGTCAGCAGCATCACCACGATGGTCATCACCACCGACAATAGGACGACGCCCCCCATACGAAGTGGCCCGTATGTGGGTCTGCGCCCTTTGACCATCTTGCTCATGCACCGCGCTCCTGTCGTCTCTTAATCTATTTATTGTATCTGCAACTTGTAGGTCCTGTCAATATTGGGACACATTAGGTAGTGCATCTTTAACGGAGATCCACAAAATATAGAAAAAAGCGCCAACGGAAACCCGTCGGCGCTGTGTAGAAATACGAGTGATGCTTACCGCACCTGTTCCCCGGTCAGGTACACCGCTTGCACATGGGCACGAACATCCAGGGGATGGGCATCGTACAGGGCAAAGTCCGCCGCCTTCCCCGCCGCCAGGGAGCCCAGCTCCCGCTCCTGTCCCACGGCCCAGGCCGCGTTGAGGGTGATGCAGCGCAGGGCCTCCCGCTCCGGCAGCCCTTCCCGGGCGGCGATGGCCGCGCACACGATCAGGTACTGCAGCGGGATCACCGGATGATCGGTCATCATGGCGAACCGCACCCCCGCCTCGTGGAGTTTGGCCGGGGCGGTAAAGGTCAGGTTTTTCAGCTCGATCTTGGACCGGTCCGATAGCAACGGCCCGATGATGATGGGCATGTTGGTCTCTTCTTGGGCGGCCTTCAACTCTTGGGCAATCAGATATCCTTCCGTGCAGTGTTCCAACGACAGTCGCAGCCCAAACTCCCGGGCGATGCGCAGCGCGGTCAGGATGTCGTCGGCCCGGTGGGCGTGTGCCTTGACCATCAGCTCACCCCGCAAGGCCCGCAGCAGGATCTCCTTGCCCAAGTCCCGGGCAGGCCGCTTGTCCCCGTCCGTATCGTCGCACTTTTTGCCGTACTCTTGGGCATCCAGCAGGGCCTGACGCAGCAGCGCCGCCGTGGCCATTCGGGTGGAGGGCGACTTCTTCATATCCCGATAGCAACGCTTGGGGTTTTCGCCAAAGGCAATCTTTAGCGCCAGGGGCTCCTGCAAAATCCGGGCGTCCATAGAACCGGTGCCGGTTTTGAGCAAGGCGAACTGTCCGCCGATCACATTGGCGCTGCCGGGGCCGGTGGCCACGGTGGTCACCCCCGCGCACAGGGCTTCGTCAAAGCAGCGGTCCTGGGGATTGAGGCCGTCGATGGCCCGCAGTTGCGGGGTAATGGGGTCGACGATCTCGTTGCCGTCGCTGCCCTCAAATCCCATACCGTCTTCCCACATACCCACATGGCAGTGGGCATCGATGATGCCGGGCATCAGGTAACACCCTTGGGCATCCACCACCTTGGCCCCCTGCTGGGGCAGGTCGTTGCCCACGGCCAGGATGCGGCCATCCTTTACCAGCAGCTCGCCACCATCCAAGTAATCCTTGTCTTCCATGGTCAGGATCTTTGCGTTGCGTATGAGCAACATGGGGTTCCCCTCCTCTTTTGTTAGCCGTAGATGCGGTGGGGCGTCTTGCCCCGTACATGGTATTTTTGCTGGGCCAGTGCCAACAGCGGCCCATCGGCCCGGGTATCGTCGGTGTACATGGCACGAATGCGCACCCCCGGCAACAGCGCCTGTAGCCGCTCCACCTTCTCCTGCCCCTTGCAATTGCACCCTTCCAGCCGGCCGTTTTCGGTCTGGACCCGGGTGCCGATCAGGTGATGGGCGCCCACCTTCCACGCCATGGGCGCCAGGATCACCTCCGGCGAGGCCGAAGCGATGACCACCGGCAACTCGCTCTGCCGCGGGGCGAACCAGGGCATCATCCTGCGCTGCACCCTGGGGCTGGCCCAAAAGGCCTTGGCCATGGCCTCCACATCGATATCCTGAAAAAAGCACAGGAAGGTGCTCTTCCCCTTCGTCAAATTCCATCCCCGTGTGGCCATCATACACAGGGCGGCGATTTGGCGCGGCAGATGCTTGATCAGCGCCGGTTTGTGCCACAAGCAATACCGCCAAAAATCTCTTGTAGCGTCACCCTTGTACACCGTCCCGTCAAAATCGTATACATCCACCCACAAAACCCATCACCTCCTACGTGCAACCAACATGGGAAAGCGTCGCCACGGGGGGGCCCCTGTGCCTTCCCTGTGCCCCGGCAAGTCAGGAAGCAGGCATTCCACGAGCGGATTGAGCCGCCAGGCAAGGAATGGCCGACCGCGCGTAGCAGCGCTACGAAAGGAAGGACATGACGCAGCGTGGCGGTTCAATCCGCCCTAGTATCACACTTCGTTTAGCAGCACCATCACCACGGGCCTGCGATGCGTCTTTTCAAACAAGAACGTCCTAAGCTGATCCCGCATCAAACCGGAACGCACAGACTCCGCCACCGGCTTGTTCTGGTTCTGCATCCGCAGCACAAAGGCCACGGTCCGCCGCTCGCACTCCGCGATGACCTGCTCATACTCGCTGTCGTACAAAAAGCCCATAGCCTGCACCACCGGCGGCGCCGCCAGCTCCCCGGAACGCTTGTTCAGCGACAGTGCCACGGACACCACGCCGTCGTCGGACAACAGCTTGCGCTCCCGCAACACCAGATTGTCCACATCGCCCACCGAGGAACCGTCGATGAGCACCGCCGCCCCGTTGGTAAAGCCGGAAATCCGCGCCTTCCCCCGGGAGATTTCGAAGATGTCGCCGTTGCTGAGGATGAACACATCCTCCCAGTTCATGCCCAGCTCATGGGCCAGCTCCGCCTGCTGGTACAGCATGCGGTACTCGCCGTGGGCAGGGATCAGATACTTGGGTTTTACCAAGCAGTGCACCAGCTTAAGCTCATCCCGGGAGGCGTGGCCCGAGGCATGTACGTCGGCCATGCCGGAATAATACACTTTGGCCCCGCGCTTGTACAGCTCGTT
>JAVBUS010000014.1:0-25022 GCA_031555125.1 Eubacteriales bacterium
GACGAGAACGGCAACGCCGTTGAAGAGGCCTTCTATGGGGCCGATAACAAGCTGATCATTACCAACCGTGGTTACGCCATGGTGCGCTACAAGTACAACGAGACCAATCGCATCGTAGGCGAGGTGTACTATGGTGAGGATGGTAAGCCCATGCGTAACGCTTCCGGTTACGCGGGTATCAGCTACGAGTTGGACAAGATGGGCAACATTAGCCGCTCCACCTTCTTGGGGGAGGACGAGAAGCCCTTGTTCCTGGAGATCTATGGCTACGCCACGGTGCTGCGCGAGTACAACGAGCTCAACCGGCTGGCCAAAGAGATGTATCTGGATGCCAATGACCAGCCGGTACCCAACCAGCAGGGATACTATGGCCGCACCTGTGAGTATGATGAGCGGGGCACCCTGTCCAAGGAAGGGTACCTCGGCAGCGACGGCCAGCCCATGCTGCTGCAGAACCTGGGCTACGCCGGCGTGCACCATGTATATGACGCTGACTATAATGAGGTGCATACCGCCTACTTCGGCATCGATGGCAAGCAAGTGATAGCAGCCTTTGGCTTCTCCGCCATCGAGCGGCAGTATGACAAGGACCGCCGTCCGGTGTATGAGATGTATTACGACGAGCAGAACAAGCCCATGACCCTCAACGGCGGGTTTGCCGCCATTGAACGGACATTTGATGCCCAGGGCAACACCACCGAGGAGCGCTATTTCGACGCGAACAAGAAGATGGTGCTGGGCGTACAAGGCTATGCTTCCATCAAGCGCGCGTTCGACAACAACCATCGCAGCATTCACGAAGAGTACTTTGATGTGGATGGCAAACCGGTGGAGATCAACAACGGGTATGCCAGCCTCGATCGCACGTACAATGCGGACGGCAGCAGCAATGAGGTGCGCTACAACGCCAAGGGCGAAAAGGTAAACTGATCGGGCACGGAATGGAGCGGGCTGCCGGTGGGCGGCCCGCTTTTTTGCGCCGTCTGTATGGCGAGGCTACTTTTCCTGCCAATCTTCGGTGTAATTCTTGCGCCGTTTCCGCGCCCATGCTATAATGAGAAAGCTTTTCGAATGCACGCCCAAGGGCGTGATGGAAAGGGGCATTTTATGATGAAAAACCGCTTTATATCGCTTGTTGCCCTGACGGCGCTGTCCACGGTTGCGCTCATGCGAACCGCTTGGGCTTACATCGATCCCGGTACCACGTCGTACATGATCCAAATCATTGCCGGCGTTGTCATCACCATCGGCGTCAGCATCGGCGTTTTTTGGAAACGCATTCGCTTGTTCTTTCGTAATATGAAACTGAAGATGCTGGAGCGTAAACTGCAGCGTCAGGGCGATAAGAAGTCCGCTTCCTAACATCGTCGCCGAGGAAGGAAACGCAGTGCGCATGAAACGAAAACCCGCCGATAAGGCGCTCGAATCCAGCCGTCCGCTACGCGAACGGCTTCTTTTAGCTGTTGTGGCAAGTATCGGGTATGTGTTCTCTTTTGTCATCTTTGGGATCCTGGATCAGGTGTTGCACAATCGGTTGGTGCTGCCCTTTTCGCTGGGGGACGTGTTGCGGCCCGTAGTGCTCGCCGGGCTATTGGGCATGGTATTGCTGGGCGGCGGACTCATGCTGTTGCGTGCGCGGTGGTTTGACCGGGGCATCAGCCTGGTGTGCGGCTTTTTGATCGCCGGGTATCTCCAGGCTGCGTTTTTGAACCTGCCCCTGGGGCAACTCACCGGCGACGCCATCGACTGGGGCCGTTACAGTGCCTTTTCTGTGTTTGAACTCCTGCTGTTTGTGGGGATCGTATCGTTGCCTTTTTGGGCGTACCGGTACTTACCAAAGGCGTGGAAGGGCCTGATGCTGTTCATCCCTGCCCTGTTGGTGGGTATGCAGTTGGCGGGGCTGGCAGTGGGGATTGCGGAACTGCCCCCGTCAGAGATTCGGGGGACAAAAGATCCCCGGGCGGAACGCTACCTCTCCACCGAAGGCTGTTATGAGGTATCCAGCGGGCGCAACGTGCTGATATTCATCGTGGACCGCATGGATACCCAGTATATCCGGGAAGTGCGTCAGCGGGAGCCCGCATTTTTCGATCGGCTCGACGGCTTTACGTACTACGATAATAACCTGTCCCAATATGGGCGCACCTTTCCTTCGGTGGCCTCCATGTTGACCGGCCAGTTATTCTATTACGATGCCCCCGCGGAGGAGTACTTTGGCCAAGCGTGGTCGTCGGCCACCTTCCTGCCCGCATTGCGTCAGGCCGGGTTCACCACCAAACTCTATATGGAAAAGGGCTATACCTATACCGATATCGACCAAATCGCAGGCGTGGCCGACAATGTGGCCTATGGCCGTACCCGCCCGCGCATGTTGCCTGCCATGCAGGAGTTGCTGCGCCTGTCCTGCTTTCGGTATGCGCCCCATGTCTTTAAGCCCTTTTTCTGGCTCACCCCCGGCGTGTTCGATGCCGCTGTGGAGGCCACGGGCCGTTCGCCGGTGTACCAGACTGACGACTTCGCCTTTGGCGAAGGCCTGAAAAAGAACGGACTGACCACCCAGAGCCAAAAGGATAATTTTACATTTATCCACCTGAACGGCTGCCATGCCCCCCTGTCTATCAACGAAAGGGCGGAGTTGGTCACGCCGTTGCAAACCTCGGTGGTCCAGCAGACGATGGGGTGTTTCTCTATCCTGTACGACTATATGGATCGGATGAAGGAGTTAGGCCTTTACCAGGACGCCACCATTATCATCACCGGGGATCACGGTATCTCCGACGACTTTACGCCTCTGGACAGCCCCAAGCTGACGGCGCTGTTCGTCAAGCCCGCAGGCAGTGCGGGCGCGGTCCTGGCCACCTCTCACGCCCCGGTATCGCTGTCCCAACTGCGGGCTACGGTGCTGCGCAGCATGGGAATCGAACCGCTGGGCGCGCTGGACCAAGGCCCGGCCATCGACGAAATACCGGAGGATGCCCAGTTGACCAGGCGGTTCCATTACCGCGTGGATCGGCCCGACTACTCCGAGGGCATGCTCCAGGTCTTTGACGTGGATGCCGATGCCGACCGGCAGGAGAGCTGGCACCTGGTGGAGGAATTGCCGCTGTTGTACCCGCACGGATAAGGAACCGCCCGTACCGCAAGCCCGGTACCCACGGAGACCGATTGGAGGAACCCACCCATGATGCAATGGATCAACACCATCTTTGGCATCCCGCTGGGGTATATCATGTATGCCTGCTTTGTGATGCTGGGCAACTATGGTTGGGCCATCATCCTATTCACCCTGCTGACCAAGGTGGTGCTGTTTCCTATCTCGCTTGCATCCCAAAAAAATGCCATCGCCATGGCCAAGATTCAACCCCAGCTGGAGGAGATCAAGCAGCGCCACTACGGCAATCGCGACCTGATTGCCGAGGAACAGATGAAGGTGTATCAGCGGGAGAAGTACAGCCCCTTCCTGGGCTGCTTACCCATGCTGCTGCAGATTCCGTTGATCCTGGGCCTGATCCAGGTGATTTACAATCCGCTGCAGCATCTTTTCCACTTGGATGCCCAGTCCATTGCCCGCATCGGCGAGCAGGTGGCGGCCCTGCCGGGGATGGGGGACTTCTCTGCGGCGGTGTCGGGTGCGCAACTGCAAATGCTGTCGGTGATCCAGGGGCAACCCGGCGCCTTCGATGCGCTGCGGGGAACCGTGGCCGGGTGGGATGCGCTGCTGGCCCGGATCCAAACCTTCGACCTGACCTTTTGTGGACTGAACCTGGCGGAGGTACCGCCCCTGGCGTGGCATGTGTTGGTCATTGTGCCGGTGTTGTCCGGGCTGAGCGCCCTGGTGCTGTGCCTGGTACAGAACGCCCTGAATCCCCTGCAGCGGGAGCAAGGCTTCGTGAGTAAATGGGGCATGACGCTGTTCCTGATCGCCTTCTCCACCTATTTTGCGTTTCTGGTACCTGCGGGCATCGGCCTGTATTGGGTGGCGGGCAACCTATTGTCCGCCCTGGTGACGGTGGTGTGTACCTGGATTTATGACCCCCGCAAGTACATCGACTATACCAATCGACCGCAAAAGACCGTACTCACCCGGGAACAGAAGCAGCAGCGTGTGGCTGCGGAGCGTGAAAAGCACGCCCGCGAAAGGACCGATGCCAAGCGCTTCTATGCCCTGGAGAACAAGCAACTGGTTTTCTACTCCGAGGGAAGCGGCTTTTATAAGTACTTTCGCGGCTTTATCGAGCACGTGGTGGGCAACAGTGATCTGACGGTGCACTACGTCACCGGCGATCCGGCGGATCAGGTGTTTGCCCTGAACCATCCGCAGATCGTGCCCTATTACATCGGCGACCGCGAGCTGATCCCCTTCATGATGAAGATGGAGGCCGACATGGTGGTGATGACCATGCCGGACCTCCAGCGGTATCACATCAAGCGCTCCCTGGTGCGCAAGGACATTGAGTATGTCTACCTGGACCATGGCATGACCAGCTACCACATGATGCTGCGGGAGGGTGCCCTGGATCACTTTGACACCATTTTCTGTTACGGTCCCAACCATATCGCCGAGGTGCGCGCCACCGAGAAGGTCTATGGCCTAAAGGAAAAGAAACTGGTAGAGACCGGGTTCCCCCTGCTGGACGAATTGTTGGAGCGTGTGGCGGCACTGCCCAAAGAGAACCATGCCACGCCCCAGATTCTGGTGGCGCCTTCTTGGCAGGTGGATAACCTGCTGGACTACTGCCTGGAGCCCATCCTGGCCCAATTGCTGGGGCGCGGTTGGCGGGTGATTGTCCGACCCCACCCGGAGTACATCAAGCGCTTCCCGGCACAGATGGCCTCCATCCAGGCCCGCTGGGGAGATCAGATGGGGGACATGTTCGTACTGGAAACCAACTTTGCCGCCAACAACACGGTGTACGAGTCCGATGTGGTGATCACCGACTGGTCCTCCATCGCCCAGGAGTTCTCCTACGCCACCAAGCGCCCTTCTCTGTTCATCAACACCCCTGTCAAGATCATGAACCCCAATTACGAGCGCATCGGGTTGGTGCCGCTGGATCTGTCCCTGCGGGATCAGATCGGCGTGTCTCTGGATGTGGCCCGGTTGGGTACCCTGGCCGATACCGTCACATCGTTGCTGGCGCAAAAAGATGCCTACCGTCAGCGCATTGCGGCCGTCGTGGAGGAGAACATCTTCCACGTGGGTCACAGCGCGGCGGTAGGCGGGTCGTACATCATTGAGCGGCTACGGGAAAGGGCGCAAGGAAGGCCTACGCAATCGTGATCTCCTTGCCCGCTTGGGCGCTCTCATAAATGCCGCAGAGCATCTTTTGCATCCATACGCCGTCTTCCGCAGGGGAGATCGGCGTTTTTTTGTTCCGGACACAGTCCACGAAGTGCCGCATCTCCGCGTTGAAGATGGAAGCTACCTTGCCGCTGTTGGGCTGGGTATCGGACAGGAAGCCGTTGGTCTCACCATAGATCGACAGGGAATCGGGCGCGTTGAACTCGGCACCGGCCTTGTCGCCGTACAGGGTGGCGAATACGTCCCGGGTGCCCTTGCCATTGATGGCCCAACTGACCTCAAAGTTCATGACCACGCCGTTTTCAAACCGGATCATGCCCATGGCGGAATCCTCCACGTTGAACACCAGGTCGTCGGTGTCCAGCGCCCGCCAGCGATCCACGCCCTTGGTTTGATAGTCGCCCAACAGGTTATAGGCCGATGCGCTGACCGCCACGGGCTTCGGCTTGCCCATTAAGTACCAGCACAAATCGATGGCGTGGACGCCGATGTCGATCACCGGGCCGCCGCCTGCCTTGGCTTTGTCGGTGAACCAACCCAGGGGTGTGCCGCGACGGCGCAGCCAACCTGCCCGGGCGCAATAGATGCTGCCCAGCTCACCGGCTTCAATCATGCTGCGCAAGGACTGGGCTTCGGCCCGGAACCGGTTGACGAAACCCATCATGAACACCACGCCGGTTTCCTTGGCGACCTTGGCCATTTCCTCGGCTTCGGCCACGGTGGTGGACATGGGCTTTTCGCACAGGACGTGCTTTCCCGCCCGGGCGGCGGCGATGGCGGCCTGGGCGTGGCCGTTGTTCCATGTGCACACGCTGACAGCGTCTACATCGGGCAGGGAGACCAGTTCTTCCAAGGTGTTGCACACATGCGCAATGTTGTGCTTGGCGGCCACTTCCTTCGCACGCTCCAGCTTGATGTCATACACGGCGACCAGTTCCACGTCGCCCAGGGACAGATAGGCCGGGATGTGCGCGTTTTGGGCAATGTTGCCCGCGCCAATGATGCCGATGCGCAATTTCTCCATGGTTGTATGCCTCTTTTCTTTGTTAACCCCGGCCCACCGCCACCAGGGCGCGGTCGGGGTAATTGGTGATGAGGGCGTCGATGCCGGTCTGGGCTACCAGGGCCAAGTGCTCCTGGGTGTTGACGGTCCAGGCGTGGATACGGATCCCCGCCGCGTGGCTGTCGGCGGCTTCCCCGGGGATGCGCAGCTCCGAAAAGTGCGGGTGCAACGCATCGAACCCAGCGGCCTTGGCGTAATCCCAGGGACGAACCATGGTGCAGTCGTACAGGATGCCACAGGGGAGGGATGCGTCGATGGCCTTGACCCGAAGCAGGCTGTGGTGGTTGAAGGAGGAGTACCACACCCGGTCGGTCATGCCCGCCGCGTGCACCAGATCGATGCATTTTTGTTCGATGCCGGGGTACTCGTAGTGCGTGGTTTTCAGCTCGATGTTCAGGGTCATGCCTGTAGGTGCCAGCAACGCCAGCACCTCCGCCAGGGTGGGGATGCGCACCGATGCGTACTGCGAAAATGCCTTGCCAAAGTGGAACTTTCGCAGCGCCTCCAGCGTCATCTCCCCAATGGTGCCGGTGCCGTCGGACACGCGGTCGATGGTCTCGTCATGCGCCACGACCACTTGGCCATCCCGGGTCAAGTGCACATCCAGCTCGATACCGTCAGCGCCCTGATCGATGGCCACTTGAAAGGCTTCCAGTGTGTTTTCTGGCGCGTAGCCCGACGCGCCCCGGTGAGCCCAGATTTGTATTGCCATACCCGCGACCCCCTCCTGTGCGATTTTGCCATAAGTGTATCATAGCACGATGGGGGACTTTTGAAAAGGTAGCCTTACAGCAGCCGCGTATGGTATAATACTAGGGCGTGATGCAAAACTCCGGGAGCGCAATTTCCGGCGGTTATTCCGCTATATCGGCGTCGTTCCGCACTTGGCGTACCTCCGGTACGCCGCGTTCCGACTTCTTGATCAGGCGAAAATCCTAGGACCTTGCACTTCCTCCCCTTTTGATACACGCCCTAGAAATGAGTAACGCCATACGACAGGAGGGAGCCCGTGCAACAAGAGGCGCTTCCGTTCATTTCATTGGTGATTCCGCTGCGCAACGAGATCCGCTACATCGACGAATGCCTGCGCTCCATCCTGGCCCAGGACTACCCCCTGGAGCAGATGGAGATTCTGTTTGTCGATGGTGACTCCACCGACGGGACCGTAGCGTTTTTAGAGGACGCCGCCCGGCGCATCCCCCAGATCCGCGTGCTGCACAACCCGGACCGCACAGTGCCCTATGCCATGAATATTGGCATCCGTGCGGCTACGGGGGAATATATCGTGCGCCTGGATGCCCATGCAGAATATCTGCCCGACTACGTTTCCCGCTCCATCCAGGTGCTGCGCACCAAGGCGTGCGACAACGCCGGCGGCGTGTGGATCACCCGGGGCAAGGGTTTTATGGGCCGGACCATCGCGGGCGCGCTGACCACGGTGTTCGGGGTAGGCAATGCCCACTACCGCTTGGCCACCCGGGAGGGATACGTGGACACGGTGCCCTTTGGCGCGTTCCGGCGGGATTTGTTCGACCGGATTGGGCTCTATGACGTGCGTCTGACCCGCAACCAGGACAACGAGATGAACTTCCGCATCCGCAAAAATGGCGGAAAGATCTACTTGGATCCCCAAATCCAGTGCGTGTATTATTGCCGGGATACCCTGCGCGGTCTGATGAAGATGGGGTACCAAAACGGCAAGTGGAACGTGGTCACCATGTATCTGTGCCCCGGCTCTATGGGTCTGCGCCACTTTATTCCCCTGGGGTTTGTGTTGGCCGCGCTGGGACTGCCCCTGCTGTGGCTGGCCACTGGTTGGGGATTTTTGGGCGTGCTTTGGGCGCTGATGTGGACGGTGTACCTGCTGTTAGACAGCTTTTATGCTTACACCGTGGCCGAAGGGCAGGGATGGCAGGCCCTGCCCGCGTTGCTGTGCATCTATCCTTGCTTTCATCTGGCGTATGGCGTAGGATCTCTGGCGGGGATCTGCAAGGTGCCGGGATTGCGCAGAAGAAAGCCGCCCGGCGGCGAGGGGGCGGCTCCATGAGTGTGCTGCACATCTGTTGCAATTATGCGGACACCCGCGTGTATACCCAGTTGTTTACCAAGCTGGCGGACCTGGGCATCCGGCAGCAGGTCTATGTGCCGGAGAAAAGGCCGGCAGACATGGGCAAAAATCTGCCCCCGGACGATCGGTTTCCGGTGGACTATCGCCTGATCGTCAAGCCCTGGGATCGCGTATGCTACTTCACAAAGGCCCGCCGGGCGGTGCCGGACATCGTAAAGCGGGTGAATCTGGACCAGGTGACGTTGATCCATGCCCATACCCTGTTCACTGATGGCGGCATGGCCTACCGCCTGTGGCGCAGCCATGGGATACCCTATGTGATCACGGTGCGGCTGACGGATCTGTCCTATTTCCTGAAGTATATGCCCCATCTGCGGCCCCATGGGCTGAAGATTTTGCGTGGGGCGAGCCGCATCGTCTTTCGTTCCGCTGCCATGCGGGATACGCTGCTGGATTGCTATGTGCCCCGTCGGGAACGGGCGGTCATACTGGACAAGACCGACATCATCCCCAACGGCATCGATCCCGCCTGGTTCGATGGTGCACCCCGTGCCTGGGCCCCGGGGGAACCGCTGCGCATCGCTTTTACGGGCCGGCTGGAGACCATCAAGCAGCCCCTGCGTACCGTAGAAGCGCTGCGGGCGCTGCAACGCGCCATGCCCAATACCCCCATTTGCCTGCACATGGCGGGCACAGGGCCCCTGCAGGGGGCCTTGGCAGGCCACCCGGCGGCCAAGGAGGGTTCCCTGGTGCTCCATGGATACCTGGAGGGCATGGACAAGCTCAAAGCGTTTTACGATGATTGCCACCTGTTTTTGCTGCCCTCCAGGGCAGAGACATTTGGTCTGGTGTACCTGGAGGCCATGAGCCGGGGCTTGCCGGTACTGTACACCCGGGGCCAGGGATTCGATCGGCAATTTCCGGAGGGGGAAGTTGGCTTCTCTGTGGATCCCGACGACGTGGGCGAGATGGCGGAGAAAGCCCAAGCCGCTCTGGTGGACTATGCCCAACGCAGTCAGCGGTGCATCGCCGCCGCCAAGACCATGACCTGGGCCCACGCGGCGGATCGGTGGGCGGCCCTCTATACCCGGTGCGGAGGTGTGTCATGAACCCATCGCCGATGCATGTGCTGATGCTGATCCATCGGCTGGCCGACAACAGTCCCTATTGCCTGTATGTCCACGAGCGTGCCAAGGCACTGCGGGAGCTGGGCCATCGGGTGACGGTGATCGCGCCGGTGCCCTGGCTGCCCGGATACGGATGGTTGCGTCCGTCCCAGGCGCGCATCATGCGGGACACGCCCAAACAGGCCCAGGCGGACGGCATGCAGATTTACTATCCGCGCTACCTGTCCCTGGGCAATACAGGGGCACGACTGGTGGGCGGATGGCCCATGTACCGGGCGGTGCTGCCCATCCTGAGGCGAATCCACCGGGAACACCCCGTGGATATTCTGCACGCCCACATGCTGCCCATCGAGGGACACGCGGCCCTTCGCCTGGGCAAGACATTGGGGATTCCGGCGGCGCTGACAGTGCATGGCACCGACGTGTTTCATTACTTTGACGAACCGGGGGAACAGGCAAGGCAGCCCTGGAAAAGAAACCGGCGGATTGCCGCGGAGATACCCCTGCTCATGGCGGTGTCAGAGAAGCTGGCCCGTCGGGTGAGGCCCTATCGTGCCGCACCGCTGCCCGTGCTCCACAACGGTGTGGACCTGTCCCTGATTCCTGCGCGGCAGGGCGCCGCGCCCCAGGCCCTGATTTCCGTGGGCACCCTCAAAGCCCGCAAATGCATGCACACCACCCTGGCGGCCTTCTGCGCCCTGGCCCCGGAGTTTCCCCAAGCCACGCTGACCATCGTCGGCGACGGGCCGGATCGCCCGGACCTGGAAGCCCAAGCCCGTGCCCATGGCCTGCAGGATCGCGTAACCCTCACCGGCCCGATACCCCACGAGGAGGTCTTTGCCCGCATGGCGGCAAGCGATGCCTTTATCATGCCAAGCTATGGCGAGGGAGAGGGCATTGTCTACATAGAGGCCATGGCTGCCGGGTGTGTGGCGGTGGGCAGTCAGGACGAGGGCATCGCAGAGCTTATCACCGACGGGTACAACGGCTATTTGGTGCCGGCAGGGGATACCCAGGCCCTGATCCCGGTTATGCGGGCATTGTTTGTGGGCGGTGAAGCCGTGGAGACCATTCGCCGACGCGGCAGCCAGGATGCCCGGCGGCTGACATGGGCCTTCAACGCCCAGGAAGCCGCGGCCCTCTATCGGCAGACCATTGCCGCCTGTGCCGGGATTTCGCCATCGTCAGAAAGGGAGGAGTCCACATGACCCAACATGCAAAGGAGCCCGCCCAGGGCCGCGACCTCAATCCGTCGTGGTTTTTGCGGTTGTTCGATAAGTGCACCGGCATCCTGGTGGAGCTGTTTGATCCCCGCTTGCTGACGGTATTCGTAGGGATGCTCGTCGCCTACACGGTGTACTTTACCCACCGGAAACTGCCGGAGGGTTGGCGCTGGTGGCAGTTCGATGCCCTGGGCATGGTGCTGGTGGGCCTGGTGGCCTTGGTGGCGCGGGCCCCGGACTTCCTGCGCCGGTTTGGCTGGCACCGGGGCATGGCCACGCTGTGGTTTGCCCTGCATACCGGCATGTTCCTGTCCGGCTTTTTCAGCAAGGATTGGCTCCCTGACGCGGTATCGCTGTTGGTGGCCTATCCCTTTCTGTTCGCGGTGCTCTGTGCCCGGGATGATACGGACACCTTCCATGCCGTCGCCCGGGGCGCGGTGTGGGCGGTGCTTCCGTTCATCCTGCTGTCCTACCTGACCCGGACGGTGATCATCGGGTATCCGGGCTTTTCGGGGATCTTCTACAATGCCAACGGATTGGCCATGTGCGCCACCATCCTGAGCGTGTGCGCGTTGTTGTTGGCCTATGTGGCATGGCAGGGCAAGCGCAAGATCCGCATGGTGCTCTATGGGGCGATCTGCTGCATCGGCCTGGTGACGGTGGCGCTGACCATCTCCCGCACAGCTTGGTTAACCTGCGTGGCGGTGATGGGGGTGTTGGTAGCCTGCTTGTCCCTGCGGCATCCACGCTACACCAAGCGTCGGCTGATTCGATTGGGATGTTTGGTGTTGGTGGCCGGTGCGGCCCTGACCTATGTTACCATCACCAAGGCGCGACAGACCATCGAGGAGGACAAGCTCAGCAGCTTCTATTACAACGAAACGGTGCGCAAGGCGCATCTGGATCTGCCCTACGCACCAGAGGTGGATCCGAGCTTGACCATGGATGCCTTCAGCTCCGAGCGGCTGCCCATCTGGCGGGCTGCCCTGGGTAGCCTTACCTGGAACGGCCATCCCAAGGGCTACATTAGCGAGTGGATGGAGGACTTTGGCACCCTCCATCCGCGCAATGCGCATAACTCTTACATACAGGTGGCCTATAATCACGGCTGGCCCACGGGGGTGCTGTTCCTGGCCTATGTGTTGTTCTCCGCCTATCGTGCGTGGCTATACTTCTGGCGGCAACGGCACACCCGGGTTATGGCGGTGGCGCCGCTGCTCGTTACCACGCTGTTCATGGTTACCAGCCTGTTTGAATCGGTGTACACGCCCTTCTCCGCAGTGGGATGCTTATATCTGCTGGTGCAAGGCGTGCTGTGGCGCAAGGACTTGATCGCCCCTGAAGCGGTGGAGGAGGCGGGCGCATGACGCCGCGTATCAGCATCATCGTACCGGCCTACAATGCGGCCCACACCCTGCCGGATTGCCTGGATAGTCTGTTAGCCCAAACCGAGGCGGACATCGAGGTGCTGGTCATCGACGATGGCTCCACCGACGGCACCGGGGCGGTGCTGGCCGACTATGCCGCCCGGGATCCCCGGGTACTGGCGCTGATCCAGCCCCGCAACGCGGGGGTGTCCTCAGCGCGGAACGTGGGGCTTGCCCAGGCCGGCGGACGGTATATCGCCTTTTGCGATGCCGACGACTGGGCCGAACCCGGCATGTATGGCAGCCTGGCCGACGGCGCGGAAACGGCGGATGCTCAGGTGGCCTTTTGCGCCGTGGTTAAGGAGTATCCCGCGGGGCCGCAGGTGGTGCCCCTGCCCTGGGAGGCGGGTACGGTGCTGGATCGGCAGGGCATCCAGAGGGACTTGATTCCCCGCATGATCTCCTTGGAGAACGATGGGGAGGAGATTCCGCTGAGCGGGTACACCCCGCGGAACCTGTTCGCCCGCGAACTGCTGGCGGACATGACCTTTCGGCCCGACATCCACTATGCGGAGGATTTGCTGTTTATTCTAACGGCGCTGATGAAAGCCCGGCGAGTGGCGGTGGTGGGCGGTGCGCCGTATCATTACCGCTTTCATGCCGGGTCCACCACCCAGCGTTATAGCCCCCACATTCCGCAGTCCTTCGATCAAACCCAGGCGGCGCTGACGTCTCTCCTGGCCCATAACGGTTTGGGGGACTCCCTGGGCTGGCGGCTGGATATCCGCGCCCGGCGCAATGTGCTAAACACCGTGGTCAACCTTTGTTTGCCTGGGACGCCCTATGGGCTGGGGCAACGGGTGCGGGAAATCGCCAAGGTGCTGCGCGAGCCCGGCGTGCAGTTGCTGTATCGGGGCGTGCGAACACGGGGGGTATCGCGAAAACAGGCGGTCAAGCTGTGGCTGGTCAGGCACAGGTGTTCACTGGCGCTGATGCTGCTATACTCGTACGGGTACCGGGCGCGGTAGGGGGCTGCCTATTGGATAGCCGAATCATTTTTGCGATCATCCCCATAGGAGGCAAACCATGACCCAAGACCAACAAGCCCGGATCACCGCCCTGCAACAGACACTGCGGGGTAAACGCGGTCAGCTCCTCGCCAAGCGGGTGTTTGACTTGGTGGTGTGCGTGATGGCCCTGGCGGTGATTTGGCCTGTGCTGCTGCTCATCGCCCTAGCCATTGTCTTGGATGACCGGGGCCCGGTGCTCTATCGCCAGACCCGGGTGGGCAGGAACGGCAGGCATTTCTCCATCTGCAAATTTCGCACCATGATCGTGGACGCCGATACAAAGGGGCTGCTCACCGTGGGTGCGGATGCGCGCATCACCCGGGTGGGGCATTTTTTGCGCCGGACCAAGCTGGACGAGCTGGCGCAGTTGCTGAACATCGTGACCGGGGATATGAGCCTGGTGGGCCCACGGCCCGAGGTGCCCCGGTACGTGGCGATGTACGATCCTTTGCAGCGCATGGTGCTGTCCATTCGGCCCGGCCTTACCGATGCGGCGTCCATCCGTTACCGGGATGAAAATGCGCTCCTGGGCCACAGCAGCGACCCGGAGCGCACATACATAGAAGAAGTGATGCCCGCCAAGTTGGCCATCAACCTGGACTATTTGCGCAGCTTTACGGTGTGGGGCGATATCCTGTTACTGTTCTCCACCGTGACCCACGTGGGCGGCGACGCACTGAAGGGAAAGTAAAAAGCGCTGCCGCGCCCAATCTGAAAGACGCGGCGGGTTAACCCCTGCGGGCAAACCGCTTCATCACGCGCCTGGCCTTTGCCACGGCGCGTTTGATGATGGACGGCGGCGCATAAAAGGCCTTTTCCACGCCATCAAATCCCCGCATGGCTATATGCCGCATGAAGGCGTCCCGCTCCGGAGGCAGGGGCACTGGGGAAAAGATACAGCCGTTATGGCGGCGGTAGGCGGTCAGCTCCACTGGGGTGGTGCGGAGGCGGCCCGTCACCGCCGACAAAGCCGCAGCACCTTTTTCGCTGCCCACCAATACCAGGGAAAGCCCCTTGTCATCATCCCAGTCCGGCAGGGTCTCCCAAGCGCCCCATAGGTCCGCCAGCCGCAGATCGCCGGCCCGGGATTCCCCCTTGTACGGGCAGTGATAGCAGCAAGCCCGCAGGCACAGGTTGCGCAAAAAACCGATCATGTACGGGTCTTCGGTTTGCCCCGCGGCATAGGTGTCCCCGTTTGCAAAGGTAGCGGCCACGCAAAAATCCCGCCAGCCTCGCTGCTTGTCGCGGAAGGAGAAGCCGGTCAGCATCGCGCCATGCTGCCGCTCCAGATGGCGGACATAGGTGGCGAACACCTCCGGCGGCGGCGTGCCGTGGCAGACGAAGTCCACACACAGCAGGCCGTCGGGGTCGCTGCCCAGGTGCTTTTTCAGCGCCGCGATTTCACAGGGGCTGCCGCAGTACAATACCGGTCGCCCAGCGGCCAACAGCGCGGCGGCCTGGGCATAGGTATCGGCGGTGTCGCTGCGCACATACTTGGATCCCCGCAGGGCTGCTAGATCCGCAGGGGATTCCGCTACCCGGTGGCGCAGCACAAAGTGATCCGTCCAGGCGGCGCCAAAGACCGCCCCGCCCCGGGCCAGCACATCCAGGGCCAGGGCGGAAAACACCCCGCCGGAGGAACTGGCTGCCCGCAGCGCGTCGTCGGTATGACGGGCGGCCAGGGCGGCGATCCAGGGTGAGCTCATGAGCGCACCCCCTTGCGGGGCAGGTGCGCCGTGATCAGTGCCCGCTCATCCGGCCGCATGCCCATGACCCACATAGCGGCCAGATAGATGGCGGCGATCGTGCTTGCTTGCAACAGAAGCAGCGTCCAAGAGCCTTGGGGTATCAGCAGCGTCAGGGTGCTGAGCGCCGTGGCAACCAACAGCGCGGGCAGCGTGCCCCGCAAGGTCTCCCGGAAGAACCGGGGGATATTCAGCCCGATTTTGACATGGTAGTACCAGTTTGAAATCAGCGTGTTGCCGACGACCAGGGAGACCGCCGTGCCCACCGCGGCGCCCACCGGGCCCCACAGGCGGATCAGCACGATGCTCAGTACCACGTTGAGCACCGCGATGCAGGCGAGCATCACTGCCCGAAAGCCGTGTTTGTTCATAGCCTGGGTGATGCTGATGGCCACGTTCTGGAACATGGGTACCCACAGGGTCAGCATCAGCATCAGCACAATGGTGTAGCATTGGGTAATGCCCTCGGGGCTCATGGCGGGCTTGGGGCCGCTGCCCAGCCATAGGGTTAAAAAGGAGTGCCCCACCAGCGCAAACCCCAGAATGGGCAGGCTGATCACCATCAGTTGGATGCGGCCCACCCGCACCATCATGGTGGTCAGGGCTTCCCCGTCGGCGCCTTGGGTCACCATTTGCACCGATCGGGGTAAAAACATGCCGGAGATGGCGTTGGAGAACTCCATAAAATAGTTGACCATGTTGCCGCCTGTGACGGTGACGGCGGCCACCACCGCGCCACAGATGGCGCTGACCAGGGTGGCATCCACGCGCCAGTAGACCTCTTGCATGATCATATTAAGAAAGATATAGGCGGAGTAGCCGAATATGGTGCGCAGCAGTGCCTTGTCCAGTCCGCCCCAACGCACCCGGATCCGCAGTTTGCCAAAGGCGTAGCCCATGTAGCATACGGCGACCAGCACGCTCAAGCCGAAGTCCACCATCGTCACCTGAACGGGGTTGGTGCCGCCCTGGATCAGTAGAAGGATCAGACCCAGCCTAAGGACCAAACGCGCGATCGCTATCCCGCGCAGGAACACAAACTCCTCAAAGGCATTGAGGGTGGCAGGAAAGATGTTCAGTAACATGGACAGCGCAATGTTGCCCAGCGCCAGCAGGAACAACTTTTGCGCCGTGGCCAGTTCGTCAGGGGTAAACGCTGCGAAAAGACGCCCTAATTGGGTGTACCCGACGACGCCGATGACCAAGATCACCGCGCCGATGATGAGATACAGCACCACCACCATGCCCAAAAAGCGGGCCATGGCGTCTCGGTCACCTTCCACGCGATACTTGGACACGTACCGAATCACGGCACTGCCCAGCCCCAGGTCCATGATGGCCAGGGTGTTCACCAGGGAGCCGATGGTGCCGTACACGCCATACATGCCCAAGCCAAAGACCTTTTGCAGGATCGGCGTCAACAACAGGCTGATGACGATGCTCAGTAGGGTATTGGCATAGGAGAGCAGTGCGGCCAGCTTATAGCTTTTACTCATGGCGGGCCTCCGTCAGGGCAAGCAGCGACGCGCCGGCGGCTTGCACGCGGGCCACCTGCAGGGGAACTTGCTCGGCCAGCTTGGCCCGCTGTGCATCGGCATGCCGCTCCAGAGCGACATAGGATGCGATCAACTCTTGCGCGGAAGCTACCTCCTGAATGGGCAGCAAGTGGCCCTCCGCCGTGCCGAACAGATCCTGGGCGATGCCCCGGGCCTTGACGGAGTAACCCAACACCAGGGTGGGTACCCCGGTGGAATAGGCGGCGATGGTGGCATGGGTCCGGGCGGCGATCAGGCAACGGAGCCGGGCGATGTACCCCTTGATTTGCGGCGCGGTCAGGGGCGCGTCCAGCAACAGCACCCGGGCATCGTCGGCGAACCGCGCTTTCAGCTTGCCAAGGGGGAGCAGATCGTCGTCGTGGGCCCAGCGCACATGGGGCAACAGCGTCACGCCGTGCCCTGTGGTATCCAGGATGTGGCGGATCAGCGCCACGAAGGCATCCAGGGTGCCGTCCCCCCGCTGGGCGTGGGAAAGGGCCAAGGGGCTGATGTTGATGCCCACCGTGTCGCCGGGGGAAAAACCTGCCGGCAAGGGGAGCGTGTCGGTCTCCAGGGTAAAGGCCGGATCGGCGGCCAGGATGGGGGACAGCCCTGCGGCGACCATGGCGGCGTGGGTGATGGATTCCCGGGCGTACAGGGCGGTATAGCCCTTCATGTCGGCCAACAGCGCGCCCTCCAACCGCTCGGGATCCACGGAACAACCCCACAGCGCATGAGGTTTACCCATTTTGCGAAGGGCTGTGTTGACGGCATAGAGCCGTTCCGGCGGCTTGTAACAATAGGTGTCGCCGCCGATGGACAGGCACAAGTCGGCGCCCTTGGCGGCACGAATCACCGGACCCTGAATCCGTTGAAACTGCTGCTCCCGGCTGGCGCCCAGGCGGCAGGTCACGGTGTTGTACAGCCTATCAATGGACAAGGGAGCGGCTTCGTGGGGCAACACCTGCGTAATGCCGGGGATGGGCAGCGTCCGGTCGCCCTGGGGCCGTTCGGAACACAGCGTCACAGATACATCGGGCCGCAGAGTCTTTAGCAGGGCCGTGGTGCTGCGCACGATGGCCTCGCAGCCGCGATTGTCGTACCCACCGTGTCCGTAATAGAGAATGGAAGTGGCCATGGGCGCCTCCTGTGTGCATCAGAAATAGGCCATAGAATAAGGGTCAGGCCAGGCGGCGACGCACCGCCCGATCCAGATGGGCTGCCACAGCGCACCATAGCAGTGCGGATTTGGGGGATAGTTCCAGGGGCGAGACCCCGCTGTTGACTCTGCGGCGGGCGGCGGCATCCATTCCGGCATCTCCCTTGGTCAACAACCCCACGTGCAACGCCAGAAAATCCCGGTAATATGCGGCCTTGAGCCCAGCGGTGCGCAGATATCCCGCCATGGCCTCTAGCATGGGCAGGTGGGCGGTATAGGGATCGTCACCCTGTCGTCCCATGGCCGACTCGGTGTGTACGCGGTAGGTGTACAGGGTTTGCGGCACATGGATCACCTTCCGGGCAAGGGCCGCTACCTGCAGGTTGAAGAGCACATCCTCGCCGATTCGAATACCAAGGGGCAGTGTTAGGCCGTGTTGCCGCAAAAAGGCTAAGCGATAGAGCTTGCCCCACACCGCGTTGTACAGGCCGTCGGCGGTGACTAAGCTGTGGAGCAGGGCCTCCCGGCTGGGGCAGGGGGGGCAAATCATGTCCCGGGGGACACGGTTTGCCACCATGGTGTGATCCGCGGTGATCCAATCCGGCTGCCCGTCGCCGGCGGCGCGGAGCAATGCGGTCAGGGCCTGGGGCGGCAAGTCGTCGTCAGCGTCCACAAAGGCGACGTATTGCCCCTGGGCGACGGCCAGCCCTGCGTTACGGGCGGCGGAAACCCCCGCATTGTCCTGATGCAGCACGCGGATCCGGGAATCCCTTGCCGCCGCGGCTTGGGCCAGGGCCAGGGTGCCGTCGGTGGAGCCGTCATCGATGATCAGGATCTCCAGGTTGGCACAGGTTTGGGCCTGCAACGCCGCCAGGCAATCCGGCAAAAAGGCGGCGGCGTTGTAACAGGGTACGATGACGCTGACCTGCATCAAGCCACCTCCTGTCCCAGCAGCTTCCGGGCGGCGTGGGCGGCGTAGCGGCCTATCTTTTTGCAGGCATGGTAACAGCGCTGGGCCGGATAGATCAGCACATAGACCGCCGGGAAGAGCCCGGCCCGCACCAGCCCATGCAGCGGGCGGGCACACAGGGGCAGGGCGGCGGGCTGCACACCCGCCAGCACGGCGGGCCGGGCCAGGTCGTGAAACCGACGCAGCAGCCCGGTAAACCCGTATTGCCGATGCATCCGCAGCACGAAGCTGTAACAATAAGTGCGAAAGTACCGCTCCCGAAGGCCCAGCGCCGACAGGACGTCCCGTACCCCTGTGAGCCAGGGCAGGTGCGCGTCCAAGTGCCCTTGGCTGCGGATGCCCTGCATGGCGGAGCTCTTGCGAATGCGGTATTCGTAGGTGACTGCAGGCAGATGGATGACGGACTGCGCCCGGGCATAGGCCGTCAGGTTCAGCAGCGCGTCCTCACCGATGCGCAGGCCGGGCTGCGCCGAAAGAGACCATTGCGTCCAAAAAGAGCGGCGATACAGCTTGTTGCACATGCTGTTGTATACGCTGTCCCCGGTGATCAGGCGCTGCAGAATCTGCCCCTGGGTACGGCAGCGCTTGTCGGGGCGAAACACCCGGGTGCCGCCGTCCTCATATACCTCCCGATGGCAAGCGCTGACGATGTCTTGCCCCTGGGCCGCGGCCAGAAGGGTAGCCAAAGCCTCTGGGGTCAGGGTGTCGTCGGCATCCACGAACAGCAGGTACGCCCCCTGGGCCAGTGTTGCTCCGGCATTGCGGGCGGCGGACACTCCGGCGTTTTCCTGGCGCATCACGCGAATGCGGCCATCCTCCTTGGCCATGGCTTCCGCGATGGCCAGAGAATCGTCGGTGGATCCGTCGTCCACCAGAATAATCTCCAGGCCGGGATAGGTCTGTGTCCGCAGCGACGCCAAACAATCCCCCAGGTAGGGGCCTGCGTTGTAGCAGGGGACGACGACGCTGATCAGCGGCATGGGTCACGACCTTTCATCAGTTCGGTAGCCGGTCTACCAGGGAGACAGCCCGGGAGGCATCCCCCCGCAGCCAGGCGGCGGCAATGGCCCGGGCCCGCCACTGGGTGCGGATGCCGCGGCCCGTTCGCAGCAGGTACAGGGGTAGCGCCCCGCCCCACAGCAAGTCCTTGAGTAGGGACCGCACCACCGGATGCTGGGCGCTGTGGGTCACGGCCGACTCGGCCTCGGCCACGGTGGCGGAGGCGGCGATGCCCTTGGTGGCCAAGGCATAAAAGAACATGGGCAGGACATGCCGCAGTTCCCGGTGGCCGGTCTGCCGCGCATAATCGGCGTAGCGCACGGCCAGTGCGATCAGCCGCTGGGCCAGCAGGGGCCGTGGGGCCCGCATCAGGCCATCCTCCCGCTGACGATAAAACACGTAAGGGGCATCCAGTGCCACCAGCTTGCGGGTATGGAGCAGGTACATGGCGCTAAAGAGGGTGTCTTCTGCAAAGATCTCCTGACCCGGGGCAAAGGTCAGCCCATGCTGCCGGATCAGATCCCGGCGATAGAGCTTGCTCCAAGCCTCCTGCCCGTGGACGTAGGGGAACCAATAGCGATAAAAGTAGGCGGGCAGGCCCATGACGGTCAAGTCCAGGGTCTCCGCCCGCAAGGGCAGGTGCCGCTCCTCTGTGTGATCGGCATAGACCTGGCTGTAGTTCCACAGCACCTGGTCGGCGCCGGCCGCCTTCGCAGCGGCATAGGCATCGGCCACCAAGGTGGGGGAAATCCAGTCATCGGCATCCACAAACAGCAGATAGGTGCCTGTGGCCTGGGCCATCCCGGCGTTACGGGCCGAAGAGAGCCCCCCGTTTTCTTTATGAATACAGCGGATGCGTCCATCTCGGGCGGCGTACTCGGTCATGATGTCGGGGCTGCCGTCCGGGGATCCGTCGTCCACCAACAGCACTTCGATGTCCGGCTCGGTTTGGGCCAGGATGCTGTCCACGCACTGGGTCAGGTATGCCGCCACGTTGTAGATCGGCACGATCACGCTGACCTTGGGCACGATCATCCCTCCCCTTGTGGTGTGCTCCGCTCATTATACCACCGGTAGGCAAGAAGGACAAGCACGCCGATGTGGCCCCTCACCGCTCCGTGGGAGAGCGCACCACGATGGTGTTGCCCGCTTCATGGCGCTTATCCATGAGGTGGCGGGCTTTGCGGTTGGCCACGCTGTCCAGCACGATGGATAGGTCGTAGTCATCGGGATACAGTTCCGATGCCGCCACTTTGAGTTGCAGACGCTTGTGGTTGATGAGCAGCTTTTTGCCGTGAACCTGCACCCCCACCTCGCCCTGGGCATTGGCTCGGGCGTAGACGATGCCTACATCCCGACGCGGGTGCACCGTGACGCTGTCGCCGATCTGGAACCGCTGGCTCCTGGGCGCCACGGGGGCGGGGGCGACCTCCTCCGGCGGCAGTGCCTGCACGGAGCGCACCACGGGTGCCGCCGGGGCCACGGCGGATTGCGCGGGTGCTTTTGCGGCTGTCTCCGGCGCGTCCTCCCCGTAAGCGGCCAATCGCGCCCGGGCCAGCATCCCGGCGGGCATGCCCAAACGCTGGGCGATGTGCAGGGCACAGCTCTCCCCGGCCTCGCCCAGTTCCAATCGGTACAGGGGAAGCAGGCTTTCCCGGTCAAAGGCCATGCGGGCATTGGTCAGGCCGGGGGTTTGGGCCGCATATTCCTTGATCTCCGGGTAGTGGGTGGTGGCCACAAAGGCACACCCCATGGCCCCCAACGCATCCAGAATGGCCACGGCAATGCCCATGCCTTCCGCGGGATCGGTGCCGGAGCCCAACTCATCCAGCAGCACCAGGGCGTCGCGGTCGGCGTCTTGCAGGATGGCCAGGATGTTGGTCAGGTGAGAGGAAAAGGTGGAAAGATTCTCCGTGATGCTTTGGCCATCGCCGATATCGCAGAACACAGCCCGGCGCATGGGGAAGGTGCTGTCCGGGCTGGCCGGCACATGCAGCCCGCTCTGGGCCATCAAGGACAGCAGGCCGATGGTTTTCAGCGTCACGGTTTTGCCCCCGGTGTTGGGGCCGGTGACCACCACGCCCCGCAAGGGATCCCTGGCACCGGGCAACGTGCCCAGGGCAAAGTCCAGGGGCACGGCGCCACGGGGATCCAGCAACGGATGCCGGGCGTTGAGCACACGCATATCCCGTCCGGCGGTAAGCCGCACCGGCGCCGCGCCCATGGCTAGGCTCAGCTTGGCCTTGGCGAACAGATAATCCAGGGTCTCCATGGCCTCAATATTGCGATGCATGACGGGGGCGTAGGCGTGGACCTCCGCGGTGAGCTCGTAGAGGATCCGCCGTACCTCGGCATCCTCCTCTACCACGCGCTCGTTGCGCTCCTCCTGCAAGGTGCGCACGGAGGAGGGCTCGATAAAGCAGGTGCTCCCGCTGCTGGATAGCTCCACCAGGGACCCGGGGATGCTGGCCTTATACTCCTTTTTAACGGGCAGGGTATAGCGACCGCCCCGCTGAGCGATGAACGAGTCGGAAAACCAGGTGGGATGCTTGCGCAGCAGGGATTCCAGCCGGGTCTTGATCTGTTCGCCGATGGTGGCGATGGCCCGGCGCAGGCCCGACAGATGGCTGGAGGCGCGGTCGTCCACCTGGCCGCTGCGGATGCAGCGCTCGATTTCTTCCTCCAGCTCGCCCAAGGCGTCTATGCTGCCACCATAACCCGCTACGTTGGCGCCGGTGATTTCCGCCTTTTGCAAATAGCCTTTCATCCGGCGGCAAGCGACCAAAAACGCGGTGATCTGCCCCAGCTGCTCCGGGGAGAGCATGGCACCCAGGGAGGCAAGATCCAGGGCCTTGCGCAACTCGGCGATGGGCGCAAGGGGCGGCGTGCCGGTGCTCTCGATGATGCGGCGGGCTTGGGTGGTTTCATCCATCCGGCGCTGGGCGTCCACCAGGGTGTCGGCAGGGGTCAGGGCCAGGCAACGGGCCTGTACGGTTTCGGCAACGGCGTGCTGGGCCAACTGCCGCAAAATGACGTCAAACTCCAGGGTGGCATAGGTGCGGTGTGCGTACATGGGGATCATCCTTTCCGTCTCGGTACATAAAAAACAGGGCTGTCGAAACAGCCCCGCAGATGTGCGGTGAGGTGCTGTCGGCAGAATGCAAGGGAACAACAAAACAAACGGACAACGCCCGCTCTGTCGTGGACTCCCTTGCGCATTCTTTACTTGTCAGCAGACAAGACCGACATCAACATACCTACCATTCTTAAACTTTAGTGGTAGTGTAGCATAGATAGGGGCGGGGCGCAAGGAGGAAATATACGCACCTTTCACGAACCCGATGGATATACATGGCATGGATTTGCTAAATGTGGGAATGAAACGTTGGTGCGATGCGTTATATGTAGGACAACCGCAGCGGAAAGAGGGAGATTGCATGAAGCGTAGATTACGTTGGTTTGGCTTGGTGCTGGCACTGCTTATGACGGTATCGGCGGTGGCGGTGGCTGCCCCGGGGGATGCGTCGCTGTTTGTGGCGGATATCGAAAACGAGCGAAGAATTGGGGACGAGGGCTATTATCCCAGCCAGATCGTGCTGGTGGGGGAGGATACCTTTTATGCCCGGGACTATTCCCTGGGCGTGCTGCGCTGGAAGCTCGGCGATGAGCAGCCCGAACGATTCTGCCAGTTGCCAGAGTACTTTTACGGTGGGCAAGTGGAGGGGGACGAGGCTGTCAGCCTGGCGGAAAACAATGTGGATGTGCTGTTTGCATGGGACGATGCCCTGTGGGCGCTCAATCAGCGCACCGGCCGCTTGGGCGAGGTCACCAAGGATGGTGTTCAGTGGGGCGAAATAAAGCTGGACGCAACCGACCTGACCACCGTCGAAGGTGCTGAAAAGTATACGCGCAATCGCTCGCTCACCCATGTGAAGGTCCTCGACGGCAAGCTGTATGCCATGCGTGACAATTACGCAGAGGAAACCTGGAAGGAGAATTGCGTACTCATGTGCTGGGACTTAGCCACCGGCGCAGTCACACAGCATGAAACCGTGATGGCCCAGGCGTTCTGTGCCTATAAACCCGGTCAACTGGTGCTGCTGGGCACCAGCTATGACGAAAAGGCCGAAAAAAGAAAGCTCAGCCTCGCCGTCCTGGATCTGGCCACGGATGAAGAAACGCCCCTGAACATCGGGATGGAGGAGGGCGAGTATTATAGCGTCGGCGGCTTGGTGTATGACGCGCCCAGCGATAGCCTGCTTTTTACCTATGACAAGCAGATCTGGCGCTCTGTGGCCGGTTCGCCCTTTGAGCCGGTGGCTTTTTTGACAGCCGTTAGCTCCTACATGGATAATCCCGGCTGGCTGCTGGCGGAGGGCACGCTGTACGCGCTGGCCCAGGACGGTGTCTACATTCGCAACATCGATCCGCAGTACAAGGCTACCCAGACGCTCCGCGTGGCTAGCGGATGGGAGGACGATACCTACCGTCGCTTCTCCATGGACAATCCGGATACCCCGGTGTTGCTGAGCCAGACCTATTACGGAAGCGCCGAGGAGATCGCCGAACTGATCCGCGGCGGCGACAGCAAGAACGACATCTTTATGCTCTATCTGCGGGAGGGGATGTCATCCCTCATCGACAAGGGTTTTGCCGCAGACCTGAGCGCGTCCGCCATCATCACGGCGGAGATGGATAAGCTATATCCCCAGATCCGTGAAGTCGTTACCGATGACGAGGGCAGACCGGTAGCCTATCCCCGCGTATTCAACTACGACGCATGGACATTGAACCGAGGCCTGTGGGATAAGTTCAACATGGGTCCATTGCCCACCACCTATGATGAGTTCTTCGCCTACATGGACCAGTGGAACAAAGAATATGCCGAGGATAACCCCAACGTGGTGTTTATGGATGGTTCCTATACCGGTACGGCTTTGACCCAGCTCATGGTGGAACGTTATGCGCTGCAATACCAGGAGCCGGGTAAGGCCATCGACTTCCAGTCGCCCGTGCTGCGCGGCGTGTTGGAGCAGATTGCCGCCATCGACTTTCCCGAGCCGCCGGACATGGAGAAAATGACGGAAACGGAATGGGACGAATTCTACCGTCTGCGTAGCCGGCCGGCGATGTTCTACATGTATGGACGGCGCCAACTGTTCACCAACCCGGAGGGCACCCAGTTTATCAGCTCCAATCCCGAAAACAACAACATCGAGGAGAAGCTGGAGAACATACCGCCCATGGTGTTCGAGGTGGGACAACAGCCTAAGATCCTGGCGGAGGTAGAGCTGATGTTTGTCAGTCCGGTGTCCAAGAATCAGGAACTGGCCCGCAAGTATATCGAGTACGCCATCGAGCATCCTTCGGACCTATACTACGACTACATGATCC
>JAVBUS010000037.1:0-9714 GCA_031555125.1 Eubacteriales bacterium
AACGACGCTCCTTTGTGCGGTGTTACCCTAACGATGAAGGGCCTATAGCCCTTCATCTATCTCCCAATCCGATAGCACACTGTTATTGTCCTTGCGGGGGTGCTTGCGTAGCCTCTTCCACAAAGGCCGGGTCGTCATCCACCAACAGGGTTTGGTCTACGTCCCGCGGTGCGTCCTCTTCGGCGGGATAAAGCAGCGCGTTTAGGATCTCGCGGTTGCGCTTCCAGCGGACGTTGAGGATCGAGGAGCCCCGCAGCGTGCCGTAGCTGAACGTGCGGTCCACGGGCACCACGTGCTCCACGATTTCCGCGTTCCGATCCAAAAGGCCGTAGGCGCTCTGCAGCACGCTGACCAACTGCAACGGGTTCAGATTGGTCTTGACCTCGCCCTTGGTGATGTTAAAGATTTTCAGCAGTTGCGGCAGCGTCATGGAATCGGCTTTGAGCAACAGCTGCTGCAGCACCTTGCGCTGGTGTTCGGTGCGGGTAAAATCCCCCGCGCCGGATGAACGATCCCTCATATAGGCCAGCGCGATGCGCCCGGTCATGTGGGCCAGGCCGGGGCCGTCGGGCATGTTGGGGTCTTCCCCCAGCAGGATGCTGTGGATCATATTGTACTCGTTGCGCGAAATGTCGATATCCACGCCGCCAAACTCGTCGATTAAGTGCTTGATGGTTTCAAAGCTGAACAGGATCACGCCCTCGATCTGCACACCAAGGTGGCTGGACAGCACTTGGGCGATCCCCTCATACCCGTGATTGTGATAGACGGTGTTGAGCTTGACCTCGCCGCCCTTGGGGGTGGTGACCTTGGAGTCCCGCAGGATCGACGTAAACAGGATGCGCCCCGTGGCCTCGTCCAAGGAGACCAGGATCAGCGTATCGGTTCGGGTGGAGGCAGCGGCGGTCTCTACATAATAATCCTCGCCCAAAAAAAGATAGTGCTTTACGCTGCCCGCTGCCGGGGTTGCCTCAGGCGCGGTATCCGCAGAAATTCCGGCGCAGGGGATCAACCCCGCCAACGCAAGGCACAGCAGGCACACCAACCCACGCCGTAAAAAGTGGTACATGCGAATTCCTCCAGAAAAAGAGATAAGGGGGACACGTCAAGGGGTATCCATATAACGATAGAACCCGTGGTTTGCTTCCTGCGCCCGGGACCTAATCGCGAAATAGTTGTGTCAGCAAGCGCGTGCCGTCTTCCAGCAGCGGATGCGCCAGCACGGTTTGCTCATCAAATGCCCGGGGCGAACCGGGGAAGCGGCTGTCATACAGGCAATAGGGCACCGGGGTGCCGTCGTGTTTGCGGGTGGTCAGCAAGGTATAATGATCGCTGAGCAACAGGATGCGAAAGTCGGGATCCACCAGGGGCAGCTGATCCAGTAACGGGGCCACGACCCGGCTGTCAATGCGGCGCATGGCTTCGCACTTGCCCGCCACATCGCCGGCATGGGCACACTCGTCGGGGGCCTCTACGTGCAAAAAGGCCGCGTCGCACCCCCTGCGCAACGCATCCAGCGCGGCCTGTACTTTGCCCCCGTAATTGGTGTCCACGTCGCCGGTGGCACCCGGCACCCGGGGGGCGGGTAATCCGGCCAACGCCGCGATGCCCCACACAAGGGGGACGGCGCTGATCACTGCGGCGCGCTTGCCGTGGAGCTGTTCAAAGGCGGGCAGGACGACCGCACGCCCGGCACCCCAGGGCCACAGGCAGTTGGCGGGTAACGCGCCCCGTGCGCTGCGTCCCGCGTTGACCGGATGATCCTTGAGCACGGCATAGGAGGCCCGCATCAAGGCCGTCAGCGCCTCCGCCGACGTGCCCTGGGGCAGATGCGCCGCGATAGGCTGTAACAAAATATTATGCGGCTCGGTGAGGTTATATGCCAACGAATCCGGCGCGTGGGCGGCATCGGTGACGCCGATATGGCGGAAACCGCGTCCGGCATGGAGTGTCAGCCCCAGTGCCCGGGCGGCGGCGCAAAAGTCTTTGTCGGCCAACAGGGCGGCAATCAGGGCATCGACTTCCTCACCCTCTACATTGCCGCCGTTGTGGGATAGGATGCGTGCACCCTCCAAGCTGTCGCCTTCCAGGGTCACCAGGTTGATCCGGAAGGAGATCTCCCCCTCCCGCAGAGGCACTCCGCTTCCGGCTGCCTCCAAGGGAGAGCGACCGGTGTAGCAGACCCGGGGATCATAACCAAAGATCGATAGAATCGCCGTGTCGCTTCCTGCGGGCACGCCCTCCGGTACGGTCCGGGCGCGGCCCATGCCGGTGCCCGCCAAGCGGCGAAAGTGGGGCAGATCCAACGCTTCTAAGGGCGAACGGCCCCCCAAGGCCTCGATCTGCGTATCGGCGATGCCATCGGCGATGATGACCATATACTTCATACGGAAACCTCCTGATCGCGGGTGGCCCTTCCATAGCGGATGGCACACCCGGCAGTGTCGCAGAGTACCTGTCCCCGGGACAGCGCGTGCACGCCTCCCACAATGACTTCCAGCACACCCTCCGGCAGCGCGTCGGGCAGGCCCAGGCCTACGTAATCCGCGCGGTCGATCAGCGCGTCCGGATCGAACACCAATAGGTCGGCCACGCAGTCCACCTGCAGCCGGCCCCGGTCATGAAGGCAAAAGACGGACGCCGGCAGCAGCGTGGCCCGGGCCACGGCCTGGGGCCAGGTCAGCACCCCTAACGTCCGTACCATCTTGGAAAAAAACCGCGGAAACGTGCCTGCGATCTGGGGATGGCCTTCCCCGGGCAGATAGTGCCCTGCGTCGCTGGAGGGCATCATGTAATCTGCCGACAGGATGGTGTATACCGCGTCGTCGTTGTCCACCTGCACCACCACCGAGTCCTGTGGATGCTCCGTGCGCACATGGCAAAACAGCGCCTCGTCCAGCACCTGGCCCCGATGCTCGCCGGTGGCCATGCGCAGCATATGAAAGGGCATTTCTAAGGATCGCATGATATCCGGTTCAAACAGGGCGGAGCCGATGGACGTGGCCCAGTGGGTATACATGCCGCTGTCCGCCCAGATGTCCAGGCCGTTTTGCCGGGCGTGATCCATCAGGGCCAGCGCTTCCCGCTCCACGCCCTCACCGTATTGGTACACAAAGTGGGACACCAGGGACCGCGCATGGCTCTGTCGCGCCAAGCATAGCACTTCCACCAGGGAATACATATCCATATGCGTGCGCATATGGGTGTCCACGGCAAACAAACGGCCATACTCCGCAGCGCAGCGGCAAAGGGGTACCGCTTCTTCCAGGGCGCTGCCCGGGGCATAGCCAAACCCAAAGGAAACGCCGCAGGCCCCGTCTCTCAGCGCTTGCTCCGCCAGCCGTGTCATGCGGTGGATGTGTTGGTGTGCGGACTGAAAGGGATCCTCCACCCCCACGATGCGCCGCAGGGTGGCGTGCCCTACCAGTTCCGCCTGGTGAATGGGGTAGCCCTGCTGCTCCTGGCGGCGGAAGAAGGTATCCAGGCATCCCGGGCTGTACCCGCAGTTGCCGCCCACCGTGGTGGTAACACCCTGATGCAGGCTGAGCAGCCCCGCGTAAGGGTGCCCGTCCAGATGACCGTGGGGATCAATGAGCCCCGGACACACCATGGCGCCTTTCGCATCGATCACACGGCGGGCCGCCGGCGGTTGTCCCGTACCGATACAGGCAATGCGACCGCCCTCTACGCCCACGTAGCCGGGGGTCTGGGTTAGCCCCTCCGGGCAGATCAGTAGCCCGTCCGCAATGAGTAAATCTAGCATGTACATTCTCCTGAACAAAACGCGGGAAAAGTCTGGGTAATAGTATAGCACTTTCAGCGGCAAATGCGAATGCCTTCCCACGGCTTTCTGATCAATTATTGTTTTTTAATGCTTTGAGATATGTGGTATAATCAAGGGAGACAACATGGCGGATGGCCGCTGAAAGGAGCGTGTACCCACATGGCCGAGAGCGGTTATCGGGCCAATTTGTTTCTGGGGAATCATTGCTTTGGACTGACGGACAAGGAGTTCCCGCCCCTGGGTCCCCAGGACGTGCGAATCAAAAACATGGCGGCCGGGGTGTGCGGCACCGCTGTGCACATCTACCATGGAGAAGAGGGTTCCGCCGCCGTGACCCCGCCGGTGGCCTTGGGTCACGAGTACGCGGGGGAGGTGGTGGCCCTGGGTAGGGCAGTGACGCAGTTGGCCCTGGGGGACCATGTCACCGTGGATCCCAACATGTATTGCGGCCTGTGCGATGCCTGCCGGGAGGGTCGCAAGCAACACTGTGCCCACTTGGTGGCCGTGGGGGTCAACATGGACGGCGGCTTTGCCCAGTATAGCACGGTGCCCCAAGCTCAGTGTTATCGGTTGGCGCCCCATGTACCCTTTGAGGTGGGGGCCATGGCCGAACCGATCGCCTGTTGCCTCCATGGCATCGATTTGGTACACATCCGCCCCGGCGAGCATGTACTGGTGGTGGGCGGCGGGGCCATCGGCATGATCATGGTGCAGCTGGCTAAGCTCAGCGGCGCGGCCACGGTGCTGCTCAGCGAGCCCATCGCCTCCAGGCGGGAGCTGGCCCTGACCATTGGCGCGGATGCCGTCGTGGATCCCTTGCGCGCTTCGGTGACCGGGGCGCTACAGGCCCTCCATGGCCAGGATGGGGCCGACGTGGTCATCGAGTGCGTGGGCAAGACCGCCGCCACTCAGCAGGCCGTGGATGCGGCCCGTCCCGGTGCGCGGGTGTTGTTGTTCAGCGTGCCCGGCGCGGGGGCCACCTACCCGTTGCCCCTGTTTGACGTGTTTAAAAAGGAGCTGAAGATCAGCGGCTCCTTCATTAATCCCGATACCCACCAGCGGGCTGTCAACTTGTTGAACCATGGGCGGTTGCAGATTGCGCCCCTCATCACCCATCGCCTGCCATTGGCCCGGGTGGAAGAGGCCATACGGACCCAGATGGGGGATAGCTCCATCAAGGTCATGGTCATGCCCCAAGACTGATCATCCCTTGGTGACCTGGCGGCCTTGCACCGTCAGGATGCCCTCCGCCCGCAATGCGCTTAGCTCCCGGGACATAGCGCTGCGGTTAACCCCTAAATAATCCGCCAACGCTTCCCTGGTAAAGGGCAACGTAAAGGTATCGCCCCCCACGCGCAACAGCTGGGCATCGAAGAATGCCAGCAGCTTGTCGCGCGTGGTTTTTTGTGCCATGATGTCCATTTTTTGTTGCAGATACAGGTTTTTTTGCGCCAGCAGCCGCAGCATGCTGCCGATGAGCCGCGTGTGCTGCGGACAAGCCGACGTACAGGGGGCCAACAGCTTTTGCGGGTGCAAAAACAGCGCCACGCATGCCGTAGCGGCCAGTACGTTGACCGGACTGTGGGCCTCCTGAGCACAGACCAGCGTCTCCGCGAACACCTCGCCGGGGCCCAGGGCAGCCACCAGCGTGCGGTCGCCCAACAGGGAATCCCGCACGATGTGTACCGTTCCCTCGCACACGATGCCCATGGCCTGGGCAGGCTCGCCGGCCAGCAGCAGGACATCCCCCTTGGCAAACGCTCGCGGTGCGGTGGCCAGACAATGGAGCATGGCGGCCAACTCTTCATCGGTAGTGGCTGCAAAGAGCGGCGTTTCTCGCAGCACGGAAAAATATTTTTGCATCCTATGCCTCGCTGTTGCAAATGCAACGGTTTTTGTCGTTTTAGTATCGTATGATTGGATCGAAAAGTCAAGAGGAGGTCATCCTATGATTCGTAAAATCATTCGCATCGATGCGGACAAGTGCAACGGTTGCGGTGCCTGCGTGAGCGCCTGCCATGAAGGGGCCATCGGTATGGTGGATGGCAAAGCCCAACTCCTGCGGGACGATTATTGCGACGGATTGGGCAACTGCTTGCCCGCCTGTCCCACCGGAGCCATCACATTCGAGGAGCGCGAGGCCGACGCGTATGACGAAGCGGCGGTGCAGGCCAACATGCAAGCGCAAACTGCGCCGCCCCACCACCACGATCATGGCCAGGGCGGATGCCCGGGCAGCCGGGCTATGGCCTTGCAGCGGGATCCTGTCCAGGACGTGCAGCCCGTGGGCATCCCGGTGGCGCCCCAAGCGGAATTGCGGCAGTGGCCGGTGCAAATTCAGCTGGTGCCCGTCCGTGCCCCTTACTTTGCCGGTGCGCATCTGCTCATCGCTGCGGATTGCGCCGCCTATGCCCACGGCAACTTCCACAGCGAGTTTATGCGGGGCAAGATCACCGTGATCGGTTGCCCTAAGCTGGATGAGGTGGAATACAGCGAAAAGCTGACGGCCATTCTCCGCGCCAACGATATTCGCAGCGTGACCGTGGTGCGCATGGAAGTGCCCTGCTGCGGTGGGCTGGCCAATGCGGCCATCCAGGCCCTGCGCGACTGCGAGAAGATGATTCCCTGGAGCGTGGTGACCCTGGGCACCGACGGGCGCGTGCTGCCGGCATAATCAGTATTACGATAGAGGAGGAAATAGAAATGGCGGAAATGTTTTGTTTTCAATGTGAACAGACGGCGGGGGGCAAGGGTTGCACTGGTAGGGCAGGGGTGTGTGGCAAGCAGTCTTCCACGGCCAACGAGCAGGATCGGCTGACCGGGGCTATGATTGCCTTGGCCCAGGCGCTGGAGGGAAAGCACGCATCCCAGGAAGCCGTCGACCGCATCGTGGAAGGCTTGTTCATCACCGTGACCAATGTCAACTTTGATGACGCAGATATCTCGGCCCACATCGCCAAGCTGGAGGCCTTGACCCAGACAATGGGCGGCGGAGAAGCCTTCGACATGCAAACCCTGTGGAACGCCCACGAGGATATTCGCTCCCTCAAGACCTTGATTCTGCTGGGTATTCGCGGCATGGCCGCCTATGCGTACCATGCCCGGATGTTTGGGCAACATGACGCGGCGGTGGATGCATTCTTCCCGCAGGCGCTGCGGATTATCGGTGCTGACACGCCCCAGGACGCGTTGCTGGCCGCTGTGATGGAGACCGGCAATGTAAATCTGCAGTGCATGGCATTGTTGGATCGGGCCAATACCCAGGCCTATGGCACACCGACGCCCACGCAAGTGCCCTTGACCGTGGAGCCCGGCCCCTTTATCGTGGTGTCCGGACATGATCTTCATGACCTGCATCAGCTGCTTGAACAAACCCAGGGCAAGGGCGTGAGCATTTATACCCATGGTGAGATGCTGCCTGCCCACGGCTATCCGCAGCTCAAAGCCTATCCGCACCTGAAGGGACACTTTGGTACCGCTTGGCAGAATCAGCAAAAGGAGTTTGTGGGGTTGCCCGCGCCTGTGCTGTTCACCACCAACTGTCTTATGCCGGTGCAGCCTGCTTATGCCGATCGGATCTTTACCACCGCCGTGGTGGCCTATCCCGGCATGCAGCATATCGGTGAGGATCGGGACTTTTCCCCGGTCATTGCAAAGGCGCTGGCGTTGGGTGGCTATGGGGAAGCCACGCGCTTTACCGGCATCAACGGCGGCGATACCCTAACCACCGGATTTGCCCAGGGGACGGTGCTGGCGGTCGCCGGGACCGTGGTGGAGGCCGTGAAGGCCGGGCAAATCGGACACTTCTTTTTGGTGGGCGGCTGCGATGGGGCCCGGCCTGGCCGAAACTATTACACCGAGTTCGTGCGTCAGACCCCTTCCAACAGCGTGATCCTGACCCTGGCCTGCGGCAAGTTCCGCTTTAACGATATGGATCTGGGCACCGTGGCGGGGCTGCCGCGCCTGATGGACATGGGGCAGTGCAACGATGCCTACAGCGCCATCCGCGTGGCCATCGCCCTCAGCGAGGCGTTCCAGTGCGGCGTCAACGACCTGCCCCTGACCCTGGTGCTCTCCTGGTATGAGCAGAAGGCGGTGTGCATCCTGCTGACCCTGTTGGCGCTGGGCATCCGCAATATCTATATTGGGCCGTCGCTGCCCGCCTTCCTCTCCCCAGGCGTGCTGGAGGTGCTGGTGTCCAAGTTTGCGCTGACACCCATTTCCACCCCGGAGGAGGATCTCAAGAAAATTTTGGGCACGTGACGCCCCTGTCCCCCTCGTGTGGTACAATAAGGAATCACTATATAAAACGGGGGGAATCACTTCATGAAAAATCGGACGCGTCTATGCGCCCTGTCTTGTGCTGCGTTACTCACCTTTGGGACCTGTGCGCCCGTGATGGCGGCGGAACCGGAGCTGATTCTGTACGGGTTTGCCTTTGGCGAATCCGGCACAACAAAGCTGGAAGCTTACGGTCTAGGCTCTATGGCGGACGGCGTCATCGACGGATTGAATACCGATCGCATCTATGTGGACGGTGCGCCCATTGATGACGACATACGCATGCGCACCGAGCCTGACACCGCCGTCGTGACCGCGGATGGGTTGAGCGTGGGTCAGACCGTGTATGCGTATGATCTGGCGCACCCGCAACAGGCGGAACCCTGCGTCGTCACCGGCCTGGATTTTTGGGTAGAGGGCGCCAGCGGGGAAGATATGTTCCAGACAACGCTTAAAACGTCGGCTTCGCTGGTGGACGGGGCGTACCTGGTGTTGCCGGTGGAACGCCTGTTGTATCCCCGCCCCATCAAAACGACCTTCGACGTCGGGGAAGGTACCCTGTACATCGCCGAAGTGGACTTCGACGGCGACGGCACTGTAGAAACGCTGCGGTGGGACAGCAGAGAGGACCTGCCCGACGGTGATGGTACGCAGCATCCCATTCATATCATGCGCGGCGATACCGAACTGGGCGTCCTATCCTTCTTTTATGATTTTGAGTATACCAATCCGGAGAATCCAGCCCTGGTGGATCTGAACGGCGACGGTGTGTACGAATTGGTGCTTAGCGGCAATGGCCACAACGTCTACTGCTACATCTACACCTGGCAGGATGACGGATTCCGGCCCACCCAGGCCAGATACTATTCCGGGGACTGACGCCTGCCTGTTTGAACAGAGATTTCGCCCTCACGGGCGACAAAAGGGCTTTCCGGTCACCCTTTTGAAAAAGGTGGCACTGTTTGGCTCCTATGGCTGGGGCAATGGCCGGTGGATGCGCGACTGGGATGCCCGCATGACCCAAGCGGGGGCGCAGTTGCTTTGCGAGAGCCTGCTTGTCAACGATGCGCCCGTGGGCGATGTGCGCGAGGCATTCGGTGCCGGTATCCTCAGGTAACCAGCGAGGGGCTGCCACAAAAGTGTGGCAGCCCCTCGACATATCTTACGCTATTTAGGCATTTCCGCGAATCCGGATTCGATGAGCCGAACCAGTGCCGCCATGGCCTGCTGCTCATCCTCCCCATCCACGCAGAGCAAAATCGAACCCTGCTGCGCGATGCCCAGGGAGAGCACGCCCATCATGCTCTTTGCGTTGATGATCTTGGTGCCCTGCTCGATACGGATGCGGGCGTTGAACTTGCACGCCACTTGCACCAGCAATACCGCTGCGCGGGATTGGAGGCCTTCCGGATTGGTGATGGTCACTTCTTTGCGAATCATGGCGTCTCCTCCTCTTTTGTCATCAGCACGTCCGCATAGGCCACCAGTCGCCGTAAGCGGTGGTTGACCCCTGACTTGCCCACGGGAGGATCCAGCAGGTCACCGAGCTCCTGCAAGGATGCCTCACGGTGCTCCAGGCGCACCTCGGCCATCTCCCGTAGCGGCCCGGGCAACCCATCGAAACCGACTTCTTCCCGGATGCGCTCGAT
>JAVBUS010000181.1:0-11862 GCA_031555125.1 Eubacteriales bacterium
GGGGACGTGCTCGATACCGGGGTGTACATGGAGTATGACGGTAAGAAGAGCAACTCCTATTCCGTGATTCCGCTGGATGTGGCGGAGGGGGAGGATCCCCAATTTGTACTGTATATGACCAGCTTTTTTTCAACGCCCGACGTCTTCCTGAAGCGTGATCTGTCCGGCATGATCCTGCCCATGGACAAGGATGGCAGAGAGGCACGGGGGATGATCATCAAGGATCTGGTGGAGATCGATGCCGACGCCGAAGCACATTTTTCCACCGCCATCATGATCAAAGACGGTGGACATCGCTACGGGATTTGGGTCGGCGCCGGTGCGGTGGGGCTGCTGCTGTTCCTGCTGCTTCTGAGCGTTCTGCTCGTCGCGGCGAAGCGCGGCAACTATAGCCGACACAAAACATGCCGTCGGATGGAAAAGGAACTGGGCGATTCTATCGAAAACCTAGAGGATGACCTGGAGAAGGATCAGCAGGCGCGGGATTTCTTGATGGAGAAGCGCGACGGCTATTGCTTTACCGACCGATGGGTGATCTGGCGCGCCAAGGTCGGCCTGTTCATTCAGCGCGGCGAGAACCTGATGTGGGCCCAACCGGTGACCACACGGCATTACACCAATGGCATTCCCACTGGCAAGACATTTGCCATCAAGCTGATGTTCGCCACCGGCAAAAAGCACATCATCACCATGACGGTCAAGAATGAGAAGGCGCAGCAGGCCATGATAGAGGAACTTGCGTCCAAGTATCCCCACACCATTTGTGGCTATAGCAAGGAGCTGGAGCAGCGCTTTAACAAGGATTTTGACGGCTTTGTTGCAGAGTGGCAAGAGCGTAAACAGCGTTTAGCCAATGCGTCGAAACAAAGCGAGGTCCTGCCTGCGGCGGAATAGGGTGGAGCCCATGGGGCTGTCAGGCTGGCGATATAAGCCAGCCCGGCGGTCCCTTTTTTGTTGGATATCAAAAAAAGAGCCGTCCGCGTTTCCTTCGCGGAGCAGCCCTCCATATAGCCCATGCCGCTAGGCGTTCAGATGCTCGATCAGGATCCGCAGCCCAATGCCGATGAGCACTACGCCGCCCAGCAACTCCGCGCGCTGTCCAAGCAGCTTGCCGGCTCGTCTGCCCAGGGCCACGCCCAGCAAGCAGATTATGAACGTCACGCAGCCTATACCCGCAGCGGCGCTCCAGATGTTCACCTGTGTCATGGCCATGCCGATGCCCACTACCAGGGCATCCACGCTGGTGGCCACAGCCATGAACAGCAAGCGTTTGGTGGCGATGCCCACGGTCAGACCGCTCTTCTGTTCCGGCTCCGGATGAAAACCGTTCCACACCATACGACCGCCAATCAGGGCCAGCAGCCCGAAAGCCAGCCAATGATCCAATGCCTCGATGTATTGGCGGACGCCGGTACCAGCCAGCCAACCCAGAATGGGCATCAGGGTCTGAAAGCCGCCGAAGTATAGTGCGATTTTACAGCCGTCGCGCCAGCGAAAGTGCCCCATGGACATACCGTAGGCCAGCGAGACGGCCAGCGCGTCCATGGATAGGGCGATACCGGTGAGAAGGACTTCGATCCAGGTCATGCGCATCCTCCTGTATCAAGGGGAATTCTTATGAAAAGACACTGCGCAAAGCTGATGCGTTGCGCAGTGCCGATCATTGTATCACGGGGGCAGGGATCAGTCAAGTGCCTGGGCGGTGACGTCATAGAGCAACACCAGTGTGGCGGGGCCGGCGATACCATCGGATTGCAAGCCGTTGCGTTGTTGAAAGGTCATGACCGCCTCCACCGTGTTGCGATCGAAAGTGCCGGTGACGTAGGTCTCCTCCAGGTATTGCAGTTGGAATAGGCGCATTTGCATTTGTCGGACAGCCTCGTGAGCGACCCCCTCTTGCAACACCAAGGTGGTGTCCGGCTTGGGTGTAGCGGCCTCGGTAGGCAGCGCCTTCGCATTGCCGTTATAGATCAACGCTTGGGTGGAGGGGCCGGCCACGCCATCTTCGGCCAACTGATTGTGATACTGAAACTGACGGACGGCCAGGGTTGTGGTGGTACCATAGACGCCGTCCACTCGGCCATAGTAATAGCCCAGATCCAGCAGATAGTGCTGGAGGCGGATGACGGCCTCGCCGGAGCTACCCTCTTGCAGCACCGTGTAGCTGACCTGGGTGGCTGGCGTTGGGGTAGGGGTAGCGGCGCTGGGGGTAGCCTGTACGCCGGGATTGACCTTAGCGCTGCTGCTAAACATTTTCTTTTGCGTGTTGCTGCCCGCGATGCCGTCTACGGTCAGGTTGTTGGCCGCCTGGAAGGTCGACACCGCCGTGGTGGTACCTGCCCCAAAGCGTCCGTCAATGCGTCCGGTATAGTAGCCCAAATCGTACAGGCGTTCCTGCAGGCTATACACATATTCACCGGCGTCGCCCTCCCGCAGGGCTGCATAGGTGCCGGGCTTGGGGGTAGCGGTGGCTGTGGGCTTGTTGCTGGCAGCCTTTGCGTTGCCGTTCAGCTTCTTAACGGTACTCGCCCCGGCAACGCCGTCCGGGGTTAGGTTGTTGTTCTGCTGAAAGGCGGTGAGGGCGGCCAATGTCTCCGGGCCGAACACGCCGTCGGCTACGCCGCTGAGATATCGCAGCTCAATCAGGCGCTGCTGTACGCTGTAGACGTCATTGCCTTCCATGCCGATCTTCAGAGAACGCACAGCGTTAGGATCCGCCGTGGCCACGGGGCGCGGCGCCATGGAGGCGCTGTCACTGTATAGCTTCTTTTGGGTTTGTTCCCCAGCCTGACCGTCAGCGGAGAGTTTGTTGTTGCGCTGGAAGGACTTGACCGCCGTTTCGGTGGTGGTGCCGAACACGCCGTCGGCACCGCCGTTGTAGTATCCTAGCTCCGACAGGCGTACTTGAAGCTTTCGCACCGCCGTGCCTTGAGAACCCGACTTAAGCAGTGTGGAACCGGAGACGGTGCTTGCGGTGGCGGCAGACGCGCTGAGTTGGGCAGCCTTGGCGGTGGAGGAGTAAAGCTTGTCCTGGGTAGCGCGACCGGCGATGCCGTCAGCGGTCAGGCCATGGGCGGATTGAAAGGCAACGACTGCATCCTGCGTGCCTGCGGCAAATTTGCCGTCCAGGGCGCTGTTGTAATAGCCCAGCTCCTTAAGCCGCTCCTGCATATCGTACACGTCGGAGCCGCTGGAACCCAGCTTGAGTACCGGATAGCCTGCATTGTAGTCGGTGGTGCTGGTCTGCCAACTGCTGGCAGGCCGCGGGGTGGCCGCCGGCCCTGCCGTGGTACCGGCCACGGGTTGTGTGCCGCTTTGTGTGCCGATGCTATCCCAGCTCTCCCAACTGGTTCCTGCGTCATGGGTGGCGGCGGGCGGGGCTGTGGGTGCGGGCGTGTTGGCTGCAGTGGTGGCCACAGGTGCGGGCACCGGTGTGGTCGGATCCACAGCCAAGGGATCCAGGGTACGGTCCGGCTGAATAAAACAACCGGAGAGCATCAGGGCCGCCATGAGCAGAAAAACTGCCAGCAGGCCATAGCGGGGCAGCGAGGAGCGGGCGTTGGACATAGAGTCACTTCCTTTACACCTGGTTCGGTCAAGCATGTAACGAATGAATGGTATCTTCTGTTCCCAGGCTTTTGTATCGGGATGCGCGGACGATGCTTACATCAGCAGTGCATCCACGGCATCCAGGGTGTCGATGATATGGGTGGGCGTGTGCGGGCCGGAATGGGGGAGGTGATGCGGGTTATACCAGCAACTGTCGATGCCCGACTGGCTGGCCCCGGCGACATCGGCCTTTAGCGAATCGCCAATCATCAGGGCTTGCGTGGGATCGGTGCAGCCCAAGGCCTTCAGGGCTGCGGCGAAAATACGGGGATCCGGCTTGGCGACCCCCACCTCTTCCGAAATCACCAGCGCCCGGATATACGGGCTCATGGGCGAGCGGGCGAACCGATGACGCTGGACCGCGGCCAGGCCATTGGTGACGATGGCGATGGGTACGCGAGCCGCCCAGCGGGCCAGGGCAGCCTCCGCGCCGGGCAGGGGATGGGCCTGCTGTCCCAAAAGGGCGATGTAGTCCTCCGCCAAGATCGACGCACTTTTGGCGCAATGGAGGTCTTCCAACAAGCGGGAAAAGCGCAGCACCCGCAGTGCTTCGGAGGTGACTTCTCCCCGCTCCAGGGCATCCCACAAAGCGGTGTTGATGGCGTAGTAACGCTGGAAGGTTGCCTCGTCCGTCGGAAGAGCGTGGGCGACAAACAGCGCCTGTAGTGCATGGGCCTCCGCAGCGGGAAAGTCCATCAGCGTGTCGTCAGCATCCACCAGCAGGAAGGAATACCCGGCCATCAGTACACACCTCATCTTGTGTTTATTTATATAGTATAACACATGGTGCGGTAGATGGACAGAGGGGAAAGTTCGACAGCAGACGATAGGATTAGTGACAAAAAAACGCCCCCTCTTACGAGGGGACGGTTTTCCAAAAATTGCAGTTCTCCGAGGGAATTACCGACGGGAGGCGAAGCACTCGCTGCAGTAGATGGGCCGGTCGTTTTTCGGAATGAAGGGCACACGCGTAGGTGCACCGCAAGCAGCGCAGGTGGTGTCGAACATTTCGCGCGGTTCGCCGTTTCCGACGGCGCGGCTGGTCTTGCGGGCCTGCCGACAGGGCTTGCAGCGGTTGGGCTCATTCTGGAACCCCTTCTCGGCATAGAACTCCTGCTCGCCTGCGGTGAACACGAATTCAGCCCCGCAGTCCTTGCACACCATCGTCTTGTCTTCGTACATGGATAGTCTCCCCCCGAATAATGAATATGGGCTATGTATCAGCTGACCTGGTTTTTACCCCCACACTCGCCGACAGGAGCTCTCGCTCAACGGTTTCCCGCCCTCACTACACGCTCTCTCAGGGACCAATACTGGACGCTGGTCGGTCTTACATCTAGGCCGCACTATGCTCGCTGGCGCTTTGGCCAGCTTACGTGGATCGCTTTGCCTGCGACTGGCATCGACTTACAACCACAGACCTGTTACATAAACCTAACACATTATAGTACGGTAAATTGGAAAGTGCAAGCAGATTCTGTTATTTTTGCCAGATAATTATGCTATAATTTACCTGGGAGCCGATAAAGGCAGTAAAATCGCCAAAATGTATAGTCAGACAAATATACGCTCATTATACAGGACGGGTCGCTGTCAGTAATCCTACCGAATAAGCGCCTGCGCACCGACAGACAATGGCGGCAGCGGCGGCGGTGGCCCCGGTGGTGCATACGTCGTCTACCAGCAGCACCCGCTTTCCGGTCAGGGAATCCCGCCAGGCAAAGGCAGCGGACACATTCTCGGATCGCGCCTTTGCGCTGAGCGTGGCCTGTTGGCGGGTATCGACAACGCGGATCAGGGCATTTGCCACCTGCAACCCGCAATGGGAAGAGACGCTCTGCGCCAGCAGCTCGGCCTGATTGTACCCCCGTTCCCGAAGGCGCCTGTGGTGCAGGGGGATGGGCACCAGCACATCATAGGCGCCGGGCATATCGATGAAAAATTGTGCCATACTGGGCGCCAGCATGGAAGCCGCGTCGCGGATGTCCAGGTACTTGAGCGCACGAACAAGATCACGGGCGGTGGTCTCGTGGGCGAAGGGGGCATAAAAGCCGTCCAGCATCCGCGCCGCTTCGCCCAGACAGTTCAGGCAACCCCGGGCACGGCCCAGGGCACCGCAGCGCGGGCAGTGCCCGGCATGGGGAAGGGGCACCAGGTTGGCCTCGCAGGGGAAGCAGAGAGGCCCGGGCTCCTTGCGGGTCAAGCGGTTCCCGCAGGCCAGGCAGCAAACATTGGCGGGGAAGAACAGGTCCAGGAGACCTTGCAGGCTGCTGTTCATACGCGTCGGTCCTGGGCACCGGGCAGGGTGGCGGACAAGGCTATCAACCGGCGATCCAGCGCACTGTACCGTTGGCTGATATAGGCGTTGCCTACCATGGCCGCTATGGCGTTCTCCCGGCCCACCAGCATCACCATCTGCCGTGCGCGGGTCACGGCGGTATAGAACAGATTGCGGGTCAGCAGCATGGGCGGCCCGCCCACTACCGGCATCACCACCACGGGAAACTCGCTGCCCTGGCTCTTGTGTACCGAGATGCAGTAGGCAAGCTCCAGTTCCTCCAGCTGGCTCTCTTCATAGGTGGCGACTCGGTCGTCTTCAAAGCAAATGGTGACGGAACGCTCTTCCTCGTCGATGGCATCGATAAAGCCCAGGTCACCGTTGAACACGCCGTCGCCTTGCTCCCAGCCCGCGCCGCTGCGCCGCTGCCATGTCAGGGTATAGTTGTTGCGGGTCTGCATAACCTTATCGCCCACCCGGAACATCGTCTCGCCGTGCTGGCGCTCCGCCACACCTGCCCGGCGGGGATTGAAGCGCTGCTGCAGCAGCGCATTGAGGGCCCAGACACCACAATCCCCTTTCTTGGTAGGGGCCAGCACCTGGATCTGGCGGATGGGGTCCACCCCCAGGAAACTCGGCAGTCGCTTTTCGCACAGGGAGACGATGGTCTCGGCGGCGGCGCTGGGGTTCTCCTGCCGCTCAAAAAAGAAATCGCTGTCCCGCACATTGAGTACGGGCGCTTCGCCATGATTGATACGGTGGGCGTTGCGCACGATCATGCTCCGCTCATCCTGGCGGAAGATCTCGGTCAGGCGCACGGTGGGCACCGCGCCGCTGCCCAGGATATCCCGCAGCACGTTGCCCGCCCCTACGGAGGGTAGCTGATCCGCGTCGCCTACCATGATCAGTCGGGTACCCGGCAACAGTGACCGCAATAGCCCCCGCATCAAAAAGATGTCCACCATGCTCATCTCGTCCACGATGATGGTGTCAAACTCCAGGGGATTGCTCTCATTCCGGGCAAAGTGGCCCTCATCGCCGCCGTATTCCAGCATGCGGTGGATGGTGCGGGCTTCCACGCCGGTGGCCTCGGTCATGCGCTTGGCGGCCCGTCCTGTGGGGGCGGCCAAGGCGGTCTCTCCATCGCTGCTGAGCAGGTGGATGATGCTGTTGATAATGGTGGTTTTGCCGGTGCCCGGGCCGCCTGTGATCACAATCATGCCGCTGGTGGCGGCCTGAAGAATGGCTTCCCGCTGCTGCGGATGAAAGGTTAGGCCGTGGCGGGATTCCTCCCGGGTCAGCATGTCCTCCGCGTCCAGCAGGGTCTGTTGGGGACGGGCAGCCAGCAATTCGCACAGCCGTTGCGCCACCTCGCCCTCGGCGGTGAAGAACAGGGGCAAGTACACGGCAATCTCCCCATCAATGTCCTGGGCGATCAGTTCCCGGCGGATGATGAGCGTATCCAGGGCGGTGTCGATGAGCAACTGCTCCACTTCCAACAGTCTACAGGCCTGCTCCACCAACAGTGCCCGGGGCAGGTAGGTGTGGCCGTTTGCGTTTCCGGCCTCTTGCAGGGCGTATTTTAGTCCGGCGCACAGGCGGTACTCGCTTTGGGGCTGGATGCCCAGGGAAGCGGCGATGCGGTCCGCCGTACGAAAGCCCACCCCCTGTACATCCTCCACCAAGCGGTAAGGATTTTGATTCAGCACGGCCTGTACTCGCTCGCCATAGGTCTTAAAGATTTTGACGGCTAGGGTCGGCGTGACGCCATATCCCTGGAGGAACACCATGGCCTCCCGCATTTGCACCTGCTCGGCAAAGGAGGCGGCGATCATGGCCGCACGCTTTTCCCCGATGCCCGGCACATCCCGCAGTCGGTCGGGATTGAACTGCAAGATGTCCAAGGCGTCCTTGCCAAAGGCCTCCACCAACCGTTTCGCGGTGCTGGGACCGATGCCGGCCACCAAGCCGGACGCCAGGTAGCGCTCAATGCCCACCAGGGTAGTGGGCTTGACAATGGTGTAGCCGGCCACTTTGATCTGTCGGCCGTACTGGGGATGCTCCATCCACTCGCCCTGGATCGATACTTGCTCCCCGGCGCCCAAGGCGGGCAGCACGCCCACCGCGGTGGTGCGCACGCGCCCGGCGCGCACTTGCACCACGCTATAGCCGTTTTCCTCGTTGCGAAAGGTAGTTTCCTCGACGATGACGTCTATTTTCTCCATAGTGGCTCCTATTGTGGAATTAAAATGCCGGGGGCGATGACGCCCTCGGCATTTGTGGGGATCATACTATATGTAGCATATCACACCTTGGCAGCTACTTTCAACTGTTGTGCACGGTCGGTCTTTTCCCATGGGGCGTCGATGTCGTCCCGGCCAAAATGGCCATACGCGGAGGTGGCACGATAGATGGGGCGGCGCAGATCCAGCATGCGAATGATGCCGTCCGGACGCAGATCGAAGTGCTGGGCCACCAGCGCGGCCAAGGCATCGTCGGCCAAGGAACCGGTGCCAAAGGTATCCACCAACAGGGACACCGGCTTGGCCACGCCGATGGCATAGGCCAGCTGAATCTCGCAACGATTGGCCAGACCGGCGGCCACCACGTTCTTGGCGATGTAGCGTGCGGCATAGGCAGCGCTGCGATCCACCTTGGTGGGGTCTTTGCCGGAGAACGCGCCGCCGCCGTGGCGTGCGTAACCGCCGTAGGTATCTACAATGATCTTGCGCCCGGTCAGTCCCGAGTCGCCTGCCGGCCCACCCAGCACAAAGCGGCCGGTGGGGTTGACAAAGCACTTGGTTTTTTCGTCGAACAGGGCGCCCGGCACCGTGGGGCGGATCACCTGGTCGATGATGGTGCGCTCCAACTCGTCGTGGGGCACTTCCGGCGCGTGCTGGGTCGATATGACCACGGTATCGATGTGCACGGGCTTGCCATCCTCGTACGCCACGGTGACCTGGCTTTTGCCGTCGGGCCGCAACCAGGGCAACGCGCCATTCTTGCGCAGGGCGGTAAGTTTGCGGGTAAGCCGGTGGGCCAAGGCAATGGGCATGGGCATCAGTTCCGGCGTTTCGTCACAGGCGTAGCCGAACATCATGCCTTGGTCCCCCGCGCCGGTCTCTGCCCGTTCTTCCAGGGAGGCGTTCACCCCCTGGGCGATCTCCGGGGACTGCTCGTGCACGGCGGTGAGCACTGCGCAGGTGTTGCCGTCGAAACAGAGATCCGCGCTATTGTAACCTACGTCCAGCACGACCTGCCGGGCGATTTGCTCGATGGGCACATAGATATCGGTGGTGATTTCACCCATGACCAGCACCAGGCCAGTGGTGGTGGCGGTTTCGCAGGCCACGCGTGCCATGGGATCCTTGGTCAGGATGGCGTCCAGTACCGCGTCGGAAATCTGGTCGCAAAGCTTGTCCGGGTGTCCCTCGGTCACCGATTCGGAGGTAAAGAGTTTGCGCATAGGGGCTCCTCCTTGATAGATAGGCTATCTTTCGCTGCCAACCATAGAAACAGAAGAAAGACCTCACACAGTGAGGTCTCTTTGAATCGGCTTGTCGCCAACCTTCCTCATCTGTCAGCGGAGAACCGCTGTGGGAATTGGCACCTTGGCTGTGTACAGCTTGGTTGCCGGGTTTCATCGGGCCCAATCCCTCCACCACTCTGGATAAGGTTATGCAGTTGTAAGACGCAAGGGTAGTATACAAAAAAGGAGGAGATTTGTCAACGTGTGGCGATGATTTCCTCGTACTTTGCCGCGGTTAAAAAGGCGAGCAGCTCCCGCTTGCGATCCGGGGACAGGCCGCCTTCCGCCATGGTCTCCACCGCCCAGACTACGCCGCCGATGGCGGGAGGCGCTTCGTGGAGCAGATAGTCCACGGGGAGGGCGCAGTGGGCGGCCACCTTGTCCCGAACGGCCTGCATCATGCCGGGGTAGCGTAGCTTGTACCATAAACTGCCCGCCAGCACGACGGAGACGGTGCTGTGAAAGGTCAGCCGGGCAATGCATCCGGCGATGCCGCCCCCCAGTTCGCGGCCCATGGTGTCTAATATGCGTCGGGCCACGGCATCCCCCGCCAAAGCGGCTTCATCGGTAAGGCGGATGATGTCCGTCATGCGGCTGCGTACCAGGCCGGGGGTGGCGACTACGGCGCCGAATTGCAGGGCATCGGGCACCTGCAACAGCGTGCAGAGCCTGTCGGCCAGGGCTGTGGGTTCCCCGCATTTGAGCAGCGCGTCGTACACCGCGGAGACCGTGCGGGTCGCGACGTGCGCCCCTCCTGCGTGATCGCTGCTGTAGGGGCCGATCCCCCCGATCTGCAGTTGGCTACCACACGGGTCGATGCCCACCACCACGGTGCCGGTTCCGTTGACGGCGCAAAGCCCAACACCGTTGGGGGACAGGGCCTTGATGCCCAGCACTGCGTCGTTGCCTACAACGCTATGGGCGGGAAAGCCCAGATCCAGAATATCGGCTCGTAAGGCGTCCACCTGTTGCGGGAAGTCGGCTCCCGCCAGGCCGAACGCCGCGGCGGCCAGGTCGCTGGGTTGCAGTCCGTGACGGGATAGAAAGGCGCCGGCGTACTGCGCTAAGGCGTTTTTAGCGCCCGCAAAACCATCCCGCATCTGCTCATGACTGACGGTGGGGGAACGCTGGAGGTCGACGTAGGCTCCCTCGACCGTGCAAAGCAGGAAGTCGGCCTTGCTGTTGCCGCCGTCCACCCCTAATACGTAGCGTGGTTGCATGTGTGTGCTCCTTTGGGCGATTTGATGATCCTGCCTCGGGTTCCCGAGCTGTTGCGGGCTTATGCGTACTGCGGAAGATATGCCTTGTGCGCTTCCAGCATCTCGTCAAAGCAGGCCTTGGCGGCGGTAAAGTCATAAACGAGCGGGTTGGTCAGCAGGGCCAGCAGTGCCCGGTCGCGGTTGCCGGTCACCGCGGCCTCCACAGACAAGCGCTCATAGGCTTTGTACTGCTGCATGGTGGCCACGATGTGGGGATTGTCAAAGGGTACGGGAGCCACGGCGGTGGCACCATGCTTACCGATCACCGCTTCGATCTCTACCACGTCGCCGGGTGCCATAAAGGGCAGCGCGTCGCCGCTGCGGGTGTTGACCACATGGATCTCCTGCTTGTCGTTGTGGATGGCATCCACCAGGGAGATGGCCACGGTGGAGTAATTGGCTCCGCCGCGCTGGGCCAACTGTGCCGGCTTTTCTGACAGGGACGGGTCGCTGTAAAGGGCCAGCAGTTCCTCCTCGATACGCATACAGATCTGTCCGCGACATTCCTTGGCGTGCAGGGCATGCTCCAGCTTCTCACGGTTTTGGTACAGATAGCCCAAGTAAGAAGAAGGAATGGCGTGAACGGCCCGCAACAGATCGGCGTTGAACAGCCCGCCGGGGATGTTCTTCATTTTCTCCGCCGCAACGCCTTTTTCGATGGCCTCGTCGATGTACTCCCGGCCATCCTGGCGCACGCTGGTGATCCAGCTAAGATGGTTAAGCCCCACAGATGAGAAGGTGGGATGCGTCAACCCCAACTGCTCCCGGATGCTGCGCTGCATGCTAAAGGGCACGTTGCACAGCCCCATGGCGGGTACCTGGGCGTGATCCAGCAGCGCCTGCGCCACCATGCCGGAGGGATTGGAGAAGTTGATCAAAAAAGCGTGGGGGCACAGCTTTTCCATACGTCGGGCGATGTCCAGCAGCACGGGAATGGTGCGCTGCCCCTTAAAAAACCCGCCGATGCCCATGGTCTCCTGACCGATCAGGCCGTGCTTGGGCGGTATGGTTTCGTCCAGCACGCGAGCGGGCAATTTGCCTACACGGATTTGGCACAGGACAAAGGAGGCGTCCCGCAGCGCGGTATCCAGTTCCATGGTCAAAAAAGCTTTGCAACGTATGCCGCTCCGCTCTACCATGCGCAGGGCCAGGGCACCCACGATATCCAGTTTGCGCCGGTCGATGTC
>JAVBUS010000030.1:0-5856 GCA_031555125.1 Eubacteriales bacterium
GAAGGTGGAGATGACCCCGGGCAGCAGCATGCCCCAAATGGTGTCCACCAGCCCCAGCGAGTTGACCACCAGGTACGTGGGGATCAGTCCGCCGGAAAAGTACATAGTAAAGGCTACGATGAAGGTGATGGCGCTACGCCCAGGCAATTGCTTGCGGGAGAGGGGGAACGCCAGCAGGATGGTCATCAGCATGTTGATGGTGGTGCCCACGGAAGTATACAGCAAACTATTCTTGAAGCCCACCATAATGTCCTTGTCGGCAAAAGCAAGGGCGTATCCCTCCACGGTAGGCTGCACAGGCCATAGAAACACGCGGCCGGTTGCCACCGCTTCGGCGGAGCTGAAGGAGGCACTGACCACATAGAGCAGCGGATAGGCGGCGACCAGCAACGCGATGATGCCGATAACGTAAATACCGATCAAAAACAAGCGATCGCCGGCGGTGTCCCGGATGCGATGGGGCAATGGTTGTTTGACAGAAGGCATGTGGTGCTTCCCCCTTTCTACCACAGACTGGTGTCGCCCAGTTTGCGGGCAATGGTGTTGGCGGCGAACAGCAGCACGAAATTGCACACCGAGTTGAACAGGCCCACTGCCGTGGAGAAGGAGAAGTCGGAATCCAGAATGCCGCTGCGGTAAACATAGGTCGAGATGACGTCGCTGGCGCTCATGTTCAGGGAGTTTTGCATCAGCAAAATTTTCTCGTAACCGATGGACATAATCTGGCCGCAGCGCAGCAGCAGCATGATGATGATGGTGGGGGCAATGCTGGGCAAGGAGATGCTGATCATCTTGCGCCAGCGGCTGGCGCCGTCGATGGTGGCGGCCTCGTACAGCGCGCTATCGATGCCCGCCAAGGCAGCTACGTACAGAATGGCATCCCAGCCCATGTGTTGCCATAGGTCGGACAGAACATACAGCAATTTGAAGGAGCCCGGTTCGATGAACACGTTGGCGGTGGGTCTCCCCATGGCCTTTAGGATCATATTGAACACGCCATTGCTGGGGTTAAACAGCATTTGCAGAATGCTGACAATGACCACTGCGGACAAAAAGTGGGGAATGTAGGTGACGTTTTGCACCGTCTTTTTCAAGCCCATGTGCTGCATTTCGTTAAGCACCAGGGCGAACAGGATGGGCAGCGGAAAACAGATGGCCAACATCATAGCGTTGATGGTTAGGGTGTTGGTGAGCACGCGGGAAAAATAGAAGGAGTTGAAAAACCGGTTAAAGTGCTTCAGGCCCACCCAGGCGCTACCGAAGAAGCCCTTGGAGGGCATGTATTTACGAAAGGCGATCTGTGCCCCCGTCAACGGGATATAGTGCATCAGGATATACCAGGCGATGGGCAAGAGCAGCATCAGGTACAGCTCCCGGGCTGACCACACGCGGGTGCGCAGGCTGCCTTGATGAGCGACGCGTTTCACGGACATCTCTCCTTTTCCTTTTAGAGCCGGGAAGGGTGGCGAGCACCCTCCCCGGCTCCATTATGGATGGATGTGCGCTTATTGCGCGTCCAGCATCTTCTGGAAGCAGGCCACCAGGTCGTCAGCACCCATCTGCTGGGTGGTGGCGACGTAGCTGTCCCACTGGTCAAAGCTCATTTCGCCGGTGATGAACTTGGCCTGGCATTCCAGTACGTACACGTCCAGGTCGCGACGGATGTCGTTGACTTGCTCGGCGGTGTCGCTGTCGAAGGTGGGGTAGCCATAGGCCTGATCCTTTTGATAGAAGGGCTTGTAGGTGGGCACCGCCTCGCGGACAAACTGGCTGTAGATGTAGTTGGAGTTGAACTCGTTACGCCAGTAGCCGAATCCGCCGCCGGGCAGCGGGCACATTTCGCCCACGGCCACCGCCGTGCCACGGGAATCGTTCAAGATAGCGTCGGCGTATTCATAGCTGCCATCTTCCAGCTTCACGCAGGTGATGCCTTCCAGCTCGGGGGCCAGGCCGCCGACGATCTTGGAGCCTTCCAGGGTGTAGAACAGATCCAGCCAACGTGTGGTGATCCAGGGGGACGTGTCGGCCTTGGTGATGGCGCCGCAGCCACCGCCGGCGACTGCGTTCAGGCCGATGACCGGCTCCATGCCGTTGGGGGACTTGACGGGCGCCATGGCGGTGTACTGGTCGCTGACGGTGCTGAACAGGTCGTTGGAGGACAGACCGAACATGCCGGCATTGCCCGCGGAGAACTTGCCGATGGAAGCGTCGGGCGACTGGGTGAACACTTCGTTATCCAGCAGCTTTTCTTTCCACATTTGGTTCATGAACATCAGGACGTCCTTCCACTGGGCGTCGGTCTTTAGGAAGCTGACCTTGCCGTCCACGACACGGATATTGTCGTAACCCATGTTGCTGTACAGGCCGAAGAAGGTGCTGATGATGTCGGGGCGGGCGGTGCGGGCGCCGCCGCTATCTTCCACGATGTAGGGGATTTCGTCCGCCTGACCGTTGCCGTTGGGATCGCCATCACGGAAGGCGGTCAGCACATCCAACAGCTCATCGGTGGTGGTGGGCATGGTCTTGCCCACTTTCTCCAGCCATACTTTATTGATCCAGATATTGCGGTGGCTGGTGCGGTTGGGCTCCAGGGTATTGACGCCGGGCAGCTGATAGATGCCCCCATCCGGCGAGGTGATGGCCGTGACGATGCTGGGATACTGTTCGAACAGGGAGGTCAGACCCGGCGCAAAGTTGGCCATCAGGTCCTTCATGTCGACGATGGAGCCATCCTCGGCGCAGCGCACGGTGTTGGGGCTGCCCTTGATGATGGCATCCGGCAGTTCATTGCCGGTCATGATCAGGTTGATGCGATCGTTCCAGCCATCGGAGGAGACCACGACCCAGTTGATGTGGACGTTGGTTAGCTCCTCCAGGTACTTGAACACCGCCATGTCGTTGGGGTCGGCGATGTTGGGCGGGCGACGGATCAGGATGGTCTTGGTGACCTTTTCCTTGACGATGGGGTAGCCCGTGGGGTTAAAGTTGGTGTCGGCAGCCGCGGCGTCCGCGACGCCTTCGGCCATGGTTGCCATGGGCGCGGCAAAGGTGATAAGCAGCGCGGCCAATAGCAGGGCAGAGGTCCATTTGCGCAACATGAGAGAACCCTCCTTTAGTTGGTCATTCGTCCACGATCAGCGGGACGTCGTTAACGTCACTATACCAAAACGGAAGCCGGGCCACCATCCGAATTTTTTGGAAAAGGTGCATGGATTTTTCGCATTTTACCAAATTACTTGAAGATATCTTGACAAAACGATATAATGGCTCCCACATACACAAAGGCTTGCGGGAATAGGCGGTGGGGACCGGGTGCGTGGGTTTTTTGCAACCTTTCTATCGGTGCGACGACACCTTGCCGCCCGCATTTTTGTCACGTTTTTTGTGGCGCTGTATACCGTAATGGTGGTGTTCGCGCTGCTTTTTTATTGGAACGGGCACCGCAATCAGGAAGAGGCGCTGCGCACCCAGGCACGGCAACAGTTGGACAAGGCCCAACAGCGGCTGTCCGACACCCTGCGCGAGATCGACGAGATCGGCTCTTTTTTGCTCAGTGATAGCAGCGTCAGCATGATGGTGCGCAACAAAAACCAGGTGCCCACGGCGGCTTGGTTCGCGGACTACAACGTGGCGCTAAGGCTGATGCGCAACTACATGGTGGGACGCGGGGGCATCGTGGCCGGGGTGGGCCTGTTTACAGAGGACGGCCGTACTTGCATGGTGGGCACCATCAATACCCTGCCGGCCTTTGATGCACCCATCCGGGAGGGGCTGCATGCGCTGCCCGAATATCCCTTTGTGCTGCGGGGCTTGTCCCCCGCCGACGGCCCGCGTGCGGTGCTGCTGCTCCAGCTTTCCCGGGATTTTTGGGACAACGTATTGGTGGACGGTTTGGAACAGGGGTATGCCATCGGGGTGTTTGACGGGCAGCTGCAGCCTATGTTCCTGCGGGTGGAGCCCGGGGTCTATGCCCAACAGCTTACGGAGCAGCTGACCGTGGCCGCGCGGGAGGGTGGCCGGGCGACCTGGGACATGCTGCTGCTGCGCGGCGAAGCCCAGAGTGGGCTGGTGCTGTCCCTAGGCGTGCCCAAGGAGGTTATGCGGCATTCCTTACGGCAGCTTACCTGGCAGGTGGTATGGCTGCTGCTGATCCTGCTGCTGACCACGGCGCTGCTCAGCGGCCTGGTGGCCGGGTCCGTCACGCGACGCATCCGCATTCTGCAGCGCAATGCGGAACGGATCGGGGCGGGGGATTATGCCCAAATCACGGCCCTGGACGCCCGGGATGAGCTGGGGGAGTTGGGGGCCTCCATGGCCCAAATGGCCCAGCGGATCGAGGCGCTGATCGCCGACGTCAACCAGCGGGAAGAGCTCAAGCGAGAGCTGGAGGTGCAGATCCTGCGGGCCCAGATCAGTCCCCACTTTTTATACAACGCACTCAACACCATCACCCGGCTGGCCTCCCTTCAAGGGGCGGAGAACATCCGGCAGTTTACGGCGTCGCTGATCACCCTGCTGCAGTCGGCGCTGAATACAGGGGATACCCTGATCCCGCTGGACGAGGAAATCGCGTACGCGCACAGTTACTTTAGCATGATGCGGTATCGGTTTGTGCACCCGCTACGCATGGAGATCGAGATCGACGAGGCGGTACAGCAGGCGCAAGTCATGCGCATGGTGCTACAGCCCATTGTGGAAAACGCGCTGATCCACGGCATTGGCGTCAATGCCGCGGACGGACAGGTGCGGTTACGGGCATGGCGAGAGGGAGATTCCCTGTTACTGTCGGTTACCGACAATGGCGCAGGCATGTCGCCGGAACAGATTGCAGCCGCTTTGTCCGCGCCCCAAAACAAGGATCCCCTCCGGTTCTCCGGCATCGGCATCCGCAATGTGGTGGATCGTCTGAACCTGCGGTTCGGCGAGCAAAGCGGCATCGATATCCAATCCCGGCCCCAGCGATACACGGCGGTGACGCTTCGGATGCCGCTGATCTTTTACAGCGAGACAACACCGACGGAAGGGAGCGACCATGGGCAAGATCATACTTGTGGATGACGAGTTTTTATCGCGGAATGCCCTGCGAACCCTGCTGGATTGGAGTGCGTACGGGCTGACCATTACCGCGGAGGCCAATGACGGCCGGGAGGCGGTGCTGGCCATCCAGACCCAAATGCCGGACGTGGCGTTCATCGACATCAGCATGCCCGGCATGAACGGCTTGGAGCTGTTGGGCTGGATCCGGCAACACGCCCCGCAGGTAGTCTGCGTAATGCTCAGCAGCTATTCCGACTTTGATTACGTGCTCAGTGCCATGAAACAGGGGGCGGTGGATTACCTGCTGAAGCACCAGTTAACCCCGCAGCGGGTCCTGCAGGTACTGGAACGGGCGGGGATCACCATGGCGCACCCGCAGCAGGTGCCGGATCCGGCGGAGGTGACCATGGAGCGATTCTTGGCAGAGGGTATCGGTGCGCCGCCGCCTGGGTATGCAAACGGCATCGTGTGTTTTTCTGCCTTTGCCAGGGATCGGGGACGCAAGGGCACGCGTCTGGGGCCTATTCTGTCCACCTGCCAACATATTGCGGCGCAAGGCGAGTTGGTGCTGATGCCAGACGCCGAAACACTTGTATTTGTATTGGCGCCACTGATGGGGGAGACGCCGGGGGAACAGATGGAGCGGGCCAAGGCCCTCCAGCAGACCCTGGGGGATGCGATCAGGCGCTATCACAACACGGCGCTGACCTTTACGCTGCCCCTGTACGGCCAGGATGCACGGCAACTGCGGGAGCAGTACCTGCTGTATCGCAGTGCCCGCAGTGAGGCTGCGCCCAATGTGTCTCAGGCCATGTCCCT
>JAVBUS010000119.1:0-9733 GCA_031555125.1 Eubacteriales bacterium
GGCAGCGGGATTTAGCGGTTCGCCATTGATATCCATGCGCTTCTCCGGGATTAACTCCGGTCCGCCGTCTTTGGGACGGCCCAGACCGTCAAACACGCGGCCCAGCATATCCATGGACACCGCCAACTCGATGCTTCGGCCCAAAAAACGCGCCTTCGCATTGTCGATACGCAGGCCGTGGGAGCTTTCGAACAGCTGTACCAGCGCTTTGTCACCGTTTACTTCCAGCACTTTGCCGTTGCGGACTTCACCGTTAGCCTGTTCAATTTCCACAAGCTCGTTGTAGGTAACGCCGGCCACGCCCTCCACCAGCATCAAAGGGCCGACCACTTCACGGATGGTTTTGTACTCCTTGAACATGGTTAACGTCCCTCCTCATCCATCAGCGCGGCTACCTGCGCCGTCAGTTCCGACTCGATGCCTTCGAAGCGCTTGAGTTCATCCTCTGGGATAAATTTTGCGCGACCAATGGCCTCGCGAACCGGCAAAGATAGCACCGCTGACAAGTTGACGCCTGCGTCCAGGGCTGCGCGACCACGGGTCTGGTAGGCTAATATGACGCGCAACATCCGGTACTGCTTATCCAGCGACGTGTAGGTGTCCACCGCGTCGAATGCGTTTTGATGCAGGTAATCCTCGCGGATGGAACGCGCTACTTCCATGGTTAGGCGATCCTTCCAGGACAGGGCATCGATGCCCACAAGGCGAACGATCTCATCCAACTCCGCTTCTTCCTGCAAAACGCGCATGGCGTTGGCGCGAAGCTCCACCCAATCCGGGGCTACGGTGTCGTTGAACCAACGACCCAGTTTGTCGATGTACAGCGAATAGGACTGCAGCCAGTCGATAGCCGGAAAATGGCGCTTATAGGCCAAAGAGGCCGACAGCCCCCAAAAGACCTTGACGATTCGCAGCGTTGCCTGTGACACCGGTTCTGAAATATCGCCGCCAGGGGGCGACACGGCGCCGATGGCAGTGATGGTGCCCATGCGTCCATCGCTGCCCAAACACCTGACCTGTCCCGCCCGCTCATAGAACTCCGCAATACGGGAACCCAGGTATGCCGGATAGCCTTCCTCGCCAGGCATTTCTTCCAAACGGCCCGACATTTCGCGCAGGGCCTCGGCCCACCGCGAGGTGGAGTCGGCCATGATGGCGACCTTGTAGCCCATGTCACGATAATACTCCGCAATGGTGATGCCGGTATAGATGGAGGCCTCCCGGGCTGCCACGGGCATATCCGATGTGTTGGCGATCAGCACCGTTCGCTTCATCAGGGACTCGCCGGTACGCGGGTCATGGAGCTCTGGGAACTCCATGAGCACGTCGGTCATCTCGTTGCCGCGCTCGCCACAACCCACGTACACGATGATATCGGCATCTGCCCATTTGGCCAACTGGTGCTGTACGACGGTCTTGCCGGAACCGAAGGGACCCGGAACCGCCGCCACACCGCCGCTGGCCACAGGGAAGAAGGTATCAATGACCCGCTGACCGGTGACCATGGGGTTCTCCGGTGAAATCTTCTCCGCATAGGGGCGGCCACGACGCACCGGCCAACGCTGCAACATGGTGAGCGGTACCTCGGTGCCATCGGCCTGGGCAATTTTGCACACCACGTCTTCTACGGTGGCTGCGCCCTCGTGGAGCCAGCACACTGTGCCGGACACACCCTTGGGCACCATGATGCGGTGTTCCACCACGGCGGATTCCTGCACGGTGCCGATCACGTCGCCGGCGGAGACTTTGTCGCCGACGATGGCTTTGGGCAAAAAGCCCCATTTCTTTTCGCGATTCAACGACGGCACGTCGATGCCACGGGTAATGCGCTCCCCGGCCAGTGCGCGGATGGCGGTCAACGGGCGTTGAATGCCGTCAAAAATGGATTCGATCAATCCAGGTCCCAGTTCAACGGAGAGCGGCACACCCGTCGTCTCCACCGGCTCGCCCGGGCCAAGGCCCGAGGTCTCCTCATAGACCTGGATCGAAGCGCGATCGCCGCGCAGTTCGATGATTTCGCCCACCAGCCGCTTGCTGGAAACGCGAACCACATCGTACATGCGGGCATCAGCCATATTGTCCGCCACGATCAAGGGGCCAGCGACCTTGACGATGGTTCCCTGTGGCATAATGGATTACCCCTCTCTGTCGAATAGTATGTCCGCACCGATGGCTTTTTCCACATTGGCGCGAAGCTGTTGCATGCCGAAGCCCGTGTTCCCCCTGCTACCCGGGATGGGAATGATGGCAGGGGTCGGCTCGGTCTGATAACGGGATAGGGTTTCCGGGATCAAGGCCGCAGCCTGTTCTGTGATAAACACCACGGCGTATCCCTCACGGGCCAACTCGTGCACCGCCCGGGAGATGGCTTCAGGCTTGTCGGCCGATACGGCCTTCATGCCCATAGACTGAAAGGCAAGCACTGCGTCCCGCTCCCCCACGGCGGCCATCTTTCCTTGTTTAGACATATAGCTCACGCAGCCTTTCCCGGATCGCTTCGGCGGAGAAGCCGTTGAGCTTACCCGCCATCACCAGGCGCACCGCAGCGGCCTCCCGCTCTTGGGCCAGTAAATAGCCGACGATGGTCTCAATGGCGTCTGATTTGGCCCGGTACGGATAGAACAGGGACAGCAAGTAATCGTCCATGGCCCGTTCCAGTCCAGGCAATGCACCGCCAAGGGCTGCCTCCGCAGCGGCGGTCACGTGGCGACCATAAGGCGCCAACAGTTGCACGATAGATTCCTCATGCCCATGGGCATCTGCCCACCGGGTCAGCGGAATCGTCCCGCCCTCAATGAGTACCTGTTTTAGGAAGGTAAGCGGTCTTCCCATGGCCCGGACACGCAGTACGATCAGCGCATTGGTCATGTCCGCCCTTGACACAAAGTAGCGGCGCACAGCGGTGGAGCGGACATGGCGCAGGTGATCAAACACCATGGCATACAGCGCACGATCCAATGTAACGTCGATATCCATGGGATCTTCGTGCATGGAAAGACGCTTTTCCAGCGCAGCCAGCGGTTCCCAAAAGGCTTCTGGCAAGCGCTTGTAGTATCCTTCTGCCACCGCGTGGCGCAATAGATCCATGGGCAGCGTGCCGCAGGGCGATAAGTAAGCGGCCTCCTGTCCTTGACAGCGCGCTTTGATGAGCATTTTCAGGTTTTGCACATCGTAACGCAACAAAAAACAATCGGTAACATGGTGATCCGGCGATGATTCCCGGACAAATGCGCACGCATTGCGCATATGCTCCGCGGTCAGCTGCTCGTAGTCCGCGCCTTGGTCGGCACTTCCCCAGCCGATCTCCTGTAGCGCCCGGAAGGCCTCCTGTGGCTGTCCGGTGCTGAGCAGGCGATCCAGCTTCGCGGCATCCAAACGCTCGCGGCGCATGACACTAATGCGCGCGACGGCATAGCCTACGCTTCCCTGTGGCAAGCGCACCCCTCCCTCTGGACATCCTTTTATGCGAACAGCGCAGCGGCAACCTCAGCTTCCAACTCGGCGCGGCGAGTATGGAGCACCGATTCATAGGAACAGTTAATCTCCATTCCCCTGCGCTCCAGTACGAAACCACCATCCAAAGCGCGGCGCTCCTTGGACAAGGACAGTTTCCCTTGTTTGCCCGCCTTCAGCATGTCCTCGTTTACTTGGGCGAAGAAAGCGTCGTCGAACATCGCTGCATCCTGATCGGACACGATCAGCTGTTCATCCCCCCGGGCCACATCCAGCAGCAGCAAACGATAGAACCCTTTGGCCTGGTCCGGCTTCATCTGACGCATGGTTTGCAATGCGCGCGCAAAGGCGGCATCGATGACTTCACGGCGCATACCCAGCGACGACTTGCGCTCTTCCAAAGCCGCCATGCGCAGCATGCGGTCGCGCTGGTGAGCGGCCTCGCTCTGGGCGCCCTGCAGGGCGACTTCTTTTGCACGGTCGATGGCTTCCGCCGCGCTAGACTGCATTTGGATGGTGCGTTCCCGGGCCGTGCTCAGTGCTTGCCTGGCGGCTTGCGCTGCATCCTCTTTGATTTTGCCAATGATGGCGTCAATGTTCATACCCAACATGCCCTCCCGTGCTTCCACGTTTTGATCGCCGGCAACGCCGTTGATTAGAACGCAAACCACACCATCAGGAAGGAGGCCAGCAGTGCAAGCACCGCGTAGGTCTCAACCAGAACGGTCATCGTGATGCCCTTACCGGACTGATCCGGTCGACGGCCCACCATGTTGATGGCAGCAGCAGCTACGCGGCCCTGATGATAAGCGGAGACCAGCGCCACAACGGCCAGCGGAATGCAACCCACCAGCACCCGGATGCCCATGTCCAAGGTCATATCGACCATGGTACCGCCCATGAAGCCGGTCTTGATTAGCACAATGACGCCGATCAAAAAGCCGTAAATGCCCTGGGTACCGGGCAGCAGTTCCAACACCAGCACCTTGGAGAACACATCGGGATCTTCCGCAGTAACGCCGGCGGCGGATTCGCCGGCGATTTTGATACCCCAAGCCGACCCGATGCCACCCAGTAACACCGCGAGAGCCGCACCACCCAGTGCCAGGAATTGACCGATAGACATAGTAGAGTTCCTCCTTAACGTATTGTACTGATTTAGGCCGAGAAACAATCAGCCGTGCTTGACACACGGTCAAACGGTGGTTAACGCGAACCTTCCGGATCGCTGAACTGGACGTAGCGTGCGGCGGTATCCAGGGGCCGGAACGGATCGCCGCCGTCCTCGTAGAATTTGTTGAAAAATTCGATGTACTGTAGACGGCATGCGTGGACATAGGCCCCCAGGGCATTAATGCCGAGGTTAAAGGTGTGCCCGCCCGCCAGGATCAGCACGCCGATCAGTAAACGGATGATGCTGACTACCGACAAACTGGGGTGACCGATGACCATACCGGCCAGCATGTTGATGACCATGCCGATGACACCGGTGGCCAGGCCCATACCGAAGAGCCGCGCATAGCTGAGCAAGTCGCTGAGCCAGCTTGTGATACCGTACAGTGAACCCAAACCGCCCATGATGCGCTTAAGGGGATTCTTGACCCCGCGCTTGGTAAATAGCAAGATGGCCAGCGTACTGCCCAGGGCCATCCATTGGCCAATGGCGGCGGTCTGTGGCAGGATGAGCATGACCAGGCCCAGTACCAGCGCCACCCAACAGATCTGATCCACGATGCCCGCCAGCACCTCGCCGCGCTTAAAGTTCTTGTACGCGCCGATAGCCGCTGCGGTAAACAGGTGAATGGCACCAAAGCCTAAACAGAGGCCCATCATCTCTAAGGGCTGGGTCATGGGGTTGAGCAGCGGTGCCTTTTCGAAGATGCTGGCGCCAAACCAGGTATCAAACAATGCACCCCAGATTAGTGTCAGCAGGCCGCCGATGCCTACCACCAGCATCATCTTGCGCATGCCGCCCTTCGGCTTCATAAAATGCATGGCTAGCGGTACCAGGATGGCCATCACCAGGCCGTAGCCGGCATCCGACACCATCATGCCAAAGAAGCAGGCAAAGAAGGGTGCCATGATGAAGGTAGGATCCACGCTGCGGGGATCCGGCAGAGAGAAATTCTCAATTACCGCCTCAAAGGGTTCAACGGCACGGCGGTTGCGCAATAATGTCGGGGGCTTCTCGTCCTGGTCGGGGGCTTCGCTGGTAATGGCGCAGGTGGGCGAAGCCTTGCGAAGGCGCTCGGTAATTGCATCCACACGATCCGCCGGTGCCCAAGCTTGCAGGAAGAATGTTTCCTGGGTGAGGGCGACGCGACCAAAGGCTTCGTCCCGGGCGGCTTCCGCCTGTAGCACATCGTGGAGCAGCTTGAGTTCCCCTACATCGGTGGCAAGCGTGATCCACTGGACAGCCAGCGCGTCCCGCTCTTGAATCAATGCGGCACGATCCTTTTCCAGGGCTTCAAGGCAAGCAGTGACAGTGCCATGCGTGGCGGGCAGGCTGACCTGGGTAGCCTCCGCGTCCCGCAAGAGCGCGTCCACATCGCCGCGCACCGATCGGTGACATATCATCAGGGCGTGGACTTGGTGCTGGTGGATGGACACCGCCATGCACTCCATGGGCAGCTTTGCCTCGGCGCAAGCATCTTGTAGGGACTGCCAATGCTTTTCCGGCAGAATGGTTAGCCAAGTATCCGTTGCACGGGACTGGCCCAAACGATCCAGTGGCACATCCAAACCCAGCCAAGGAATATACAGATCACGGGTGGCGTCGATGCGTGCTTCCCGGGTACGCAGTTCACCGGTAGTCCGCTCGCAAGCCTCCGCTGTTTGTACGGTGCGCATCAGATCTTCCTTGCGAGCCAACACAGCGTCCACATCCTTGGCGTGTGCCACCGGCTTGGGCGCAAAGGAAGCCATCATGCCCTTTTTTTCAGGCTGCGCATAGGCGTCCAGCACTTTAATTGCCCAGGAAATGCGGGTAATCTCCGCAGTCAATTCTTCGCTCTTCTGCCCATTGCTCTGCACGCGCGCTGCTAGGTCTGCATCGGCAAGCGGCATAATCTGCACGCAACGCAATCTCTGGAGCGCATGTAAAATGCTCTCCTTATCGCCCTTTGCGGCGAGTAACGTAATCTTTTTGATGTCAACGATGGCCATCGTTCACAACCCTTTCAAAGATGATGGCCGCAGCACGGTCAATGCGTGCCATCGCCTGCTCTCGCTGGGCGGCTCGCTCGGACGTCTGCTGCTTTTCTGTACGCTGAATCTCTTGTTCAACGTCCAGCTTCGCCTGCTCCAATGCTTGCGTGACCAACTCGCGATGGGCCAGACTGGCCGCCCGACTTTCCGCAAGAACTGCTTCTTCTGCACCTTTGAGCATATCCCTGGCCTCCCGGGCCGCTGCGGCGCGAATCTCTTCCGCTTCCGCTTCGGCCTTCTCAACCTTGGTCAACAGCTCGATCGACAAGCTCTCACCCGCTTCCGAATATTGTGATGTTTTACTTGGTGCCAAAGATACGGTCACCGGCGTCACCCAAACCGGGGACGATGTAGCCATGCTCGTTCAAGCGCTCATCCAGTGCGGCAATAAAGATCGGCACGTCCGGATGGTCTTTGTGTACCCGCTCGATGCCCTCAGGGGCGGCGATGAGGCACATGAGCTTAATGTGGGAACAGTTGCGTTTTTTGATGAAAGAGATGGCGGCGGATGCAGAACCGCCGGTGGCCAGCATTGGATCCACAACGATGAGCTCCCGCTCCTCTACGTCCGAAGGCAATTTGCAATAGTACTCCACCGGTTCCAAGGTCTGCGGGTCGCGGTACAAACCGATGTGTCCCACCTTGGCGGCAGGCACCAGCTTGGTGATACCATCCACCATGCCCAACCCGGCGCGAAGAATCGGTACGACTGCCAACTTCTTGCCGCTGATAACCTTGGTGCGGGTCTTGCAAATGGGCGTCTCGATCTCGATCTCCTTCATGGGCAGATCACGGGTGACTTCGTAAGCCATCAACGTGGAGATTTCTTCCAGAAGCTCGCGAAACTCTTTGGTACCGGTCTCCTTGTCGCGCATGAGCGATACCTTGTGTTGAATCAGCGGGTGGTCCAGAACGTTCTTGTAATTCTCCATACGATCCTCCTATGCAACGTTGTCGGTTTGCAGGGAAGCCTGCGTTCACGCAAAAAAAAACCACCTAATCCTCGATTAGCATGATCTGATCCACACGGCGCTGATGACGGCCGCCCTCGAACTCGGTATCCAAGAAGTGCGCCACGATGTCCATGGCAAGGCCCACACCAACCACACGCTCACCTAGGCATAACACGTTTGCATCATTGTGCAAGCGCGTCATGCGCGCGGAAAACGTGTCGCAACACACCGCGGCCCGAATGCCGTGGTATTTGTTAGCCGACATACTCATGCCAATGCCGGTACCGCACACAAGAATTCCCTTTTCGCACGTACCGCTGGAAACCGCTTCCGACACGGCGGTAGCGATCAGCGGATAGTCGACGGGCGTGCCTTCCTGGGTACCATAATCGACATAGGAAAGCCCACGGTCCGACAGCAATGACAGCACCGCTTGCTTGAGAGACACCCCTGCATGGTCGCAACCAACCGCAATCATGGCGCACTGCCTCCTTATCTATCTTCGATATTATACTATTGTGTGTTTACAGAAAGCAATACCTTTCCCCAACAAGCGGGCAAATTTTGTCCCAGACGGCGTTTTCTGCCCGCAACCTTGCCTTGACACGCCAAAAAGTGGGCATTATAATGACGTGAAGAAGGAGTGACGGCAAAACATGATAGAATTCCTGAGTCGACCACCCGTCGACCGGATCGCCTTTTGGGGAATTTCTTGGTACGCGCTGCTCATTGTGTTGGGCATAGTGATCGGCCTTTGGATCACGACGCGGGAAGAGCGTCGTTTGGGCTTGCCGGAAGATACGGCCATCGATTTCTTCTTGGTTGCCATCCCCTTTGGTGTCATCGGTGCACGCCTATATTCCGTGATCTTTCGCTGGTCGGATTATGTGGATGACTGGACTCGGATCTTTAACCTGCGGGAGGGCGGGCTGGCCATTCTTGGTGCCGTGCTGGGTGGACTTGCAGCAGCCTGGTTGGTTTCCCGCCGCAAGAAGATCTCCTTTCTACGCTTGTGTGACATGGCCGTTCCTGCACTGATTTTAGCGCAAGCAATAGGCCGCTGGGGCAACTACTTCAACCTGGAGGCCTTTGGCCTGCCGTTGCCGGACACCGCAAGAGCCTGGACATTTTTCCCCATTGCCATCGAAATCCCTGTGGAAGGCCAATGGGTATGGCATATGGCCACCTTCTTTTATGAGTTCGTTTGGGATCTGCTGGTCTTTTGGGCTTTAATGTGGACGCGCCGCCGCGTTTCACCGCCTAGCAAGCCAGCGCTTGCCGACCGTTCCTTTGCCAAGAACGGTGACATGTTTTGCTGGTATCTGCTGCTTTATGGTGCCGGGCGTACCGTTATTGAGGGCCTGCGTGGCGACTCGTTGACGGTGTACAATATCTTTGTGCGCATCTCTCAGATCCTGTGTGCGCTGGCCTGCGTGTGTGTGGTCATCTACTTTTGTATGCGACAACGCTTTGTTCGCCGCAGACGCGGCGCTACGGCGCACGATGTCCTGGTAATCGTCTCCTCTGTGCTGGCGTTGGCCACGTGCTTCTTGGGCGAATTTGAACGAAACGCGTACGGCGAACTGTTTGCCCTGGCCCAACTGATGCTTGGCGCGCTGTTGCTGTTTGGTATTGCCATGTTGATTCTTCGCATCGTGGGCCGTGTACCTTTTCATCCGTTGCATATTGTGCTGCTGCTGTTTTGCGTGGCCATTGGCACGGTGCTGGTGGCCGGTGTCGGCAGGCGCGACCTGGACAATACCTTTTATGTATCAGTCCGCCAGCTCATCTGTACGCTGGATTGGGTGATGTGCGGCGCCCTGTGTTATTATGTGCCATTTCCACCCTTGGTGAAGGAAGCAAGACGTGCCCGCCGTCAGGCCGAGCGCACGCGTTCCATTGTGATTGAGGACGTACAAGGAGGAACCAATGCGCAACCTGACGATGATGACGGATCTATATGAACTGACCATGATGAACGGGTATTGGCATTACGGCATGCACAAACAAATGGCGGTCTTTGACTTGTTCTATCGCAAGCAAGGTGAGACCACCGCACATGCCGTTGCCGCAGGTTTGGAACAGGCCATCGATTATGTGCGGGATCTGCACTTTTCCCA
>JAVBUS010000176.1:0-4048 GCA_031555125.1 Eubacteriales bacterium
CTCCTTTGTGGGCTTCGATGATTCGTATCTTTCGGATTTGATGACGCCCAAGCTCACCAGCGTGCAGTACGTGTACGAGGAGTATGGACCCAAGCTCATCCGGATGGCCCTGGATGCCATCGAGGGGAAAAACGTGCCGCATTTTGCGTACCATTCGGTATCGCTGGTGTGTAAAGAGTCCACCGCGAGCCCCCGTAAGTCCGGGCAAGCCCGCGCCCGGGCATAGATTGAATTGGAGACTCTGCGCCCTGTTGGGGCGCTTTTTTTGTGCAAGCCAGCCAGCTTTTGCTTGACAATGACGAGGTTATAGGATATGATGTCCATATGAAATGGGTTGCGGCATGTGCAAAGAATACAATGCCGGGCTATAATAACGGAGTTGGTGCGCATAGCCAAGCGTGTGGTGCGTTCTGACGATTTTCTTCTTTTCAATTTTATCTGAAACCGGTTTCGGGATAGGAGGAATGCCCATGTCTCTGACCGCCAACAAGGATCTCCGCACGCACACCAAGCCGCCATTGTTGCGTACTTTGTCGCAAAACAAAACACTGCTGCTGATGTGCTTGCCCGCCATTGCGTTCTTTTTCGTGCTCAGCTACATGCCGCTGCCCGGCATGTACATCGCCTTTACGGAGTTCAACTATGCCAAGGGCATCTTTGGCAGCAAGTTTGTGGGGCTGGAGAACTTCCGGTTCCTGTTCACCTCCGGCCAGCTCACCCTGCTGCTGCGCAACACGGTGCTATACAACATCGCCTTCATCCTGGTGGGCATCGTGTGTCAAGTGTCCTTTGCCATTTTACTCAACGAGGTGCAGAGCCGCTGGTTTAAGAAAACCGCTCAGTCTATGATGTTTCTGCCCTATTTTATTTCAGCGGTGCTGGTCAGCTTGCTGGTATACAACCTGATCAACTTTGATTATGGCTTCATTTCCGCCACGGTGCGACGGGGCGGCGGCGTGATGCCGAAGTTGTATAACATGCCTGGGGCATGGCCCTGGATCATCATCTTGGTCAACCTGTGGCAGGGCACCGGTTATGGCACGGTGGTGTATTTCGCCGCTATTACCGGCATCGACGCCTCCATGATCGAGGCGGCTAAGGTGGACGGCGCTAACGGTTGGCAGCGCATCCGGTACATTACGCTACCTTGCCTGCGGCCCACCATCATCATCCTGCTGCTGTTCGCCATGGGGGGCATCCTAAAAGGAAACTTTGGTCTGTTTTATAACCTTGTGGGTACAAACTCTATGCTATATGGCACAACGGACATTATAGAAACCTTCGTCTATCGCGCCATGATGAACAACTTCAACTTCGCCCAGGGCAGCGCGGTGGGCATGTTCCAATCGGTGGTCGGATTCATCATCGTACTGACCGCCAACGGTATCGTCAAGCGAATTGAACCGGACTACGCGCTGTTCTAAGCGGAAAGGAGGAACCCATATGGCAGAAAAAACAGTCAAGCGTCCCGTCAACAAGGTCAAACTGGATCGTGCGGATCGTACGATCCGCGGATTTACCTACGTGTTTGTCTCTCTGTTCGCCATCTGCTGCGTGTTGCCATTTTGGCTGATCATCGCCTCCTCCTTTAGTTCGGAGACCGCCATCCGGCTCACCGGCTTCACTTTGTGGCCTAAGGATGTTTCTACCTACTCGTATCGCCTGATTCTCAACTCTCCGGCCCAGCTGATCGGCGCATATGTGGTGACCATCTCCATGACCCTGATCGGCACCACTGTGGGCCTGTTCATCATCGCCATGACCGGCTATGCCCTGCAGCGGAAGGATTTTCAGTATCGCAACGGTATCATGTTTTATATCTATTTTACTTCGCTGTTCTCTGCGGGGCTGGTGCCTTTCTATTACCTGATCGTCAATATCCTCAAACTAAAGGACAGCTATCTGGCGGTGCTGCTGCCGTTGCTGATGTCCCCCTGGCTCATCATCCTGATGAAAAACTATGTCCGCGCCATTCCCCACGAGATCACCGAGTCCGGCAAGATCGACGGTGCCGGGGACTTCCGCATCTTCTGTGCGCTGATCCTGCCCACGCTGAAGCCCGCCTTGGCCACCATCGGTCTGTTTCTGGCCTTGGGGTATTGGAACGAGTGGTACTACTCCTCGCTGTTCCTGACCTCCAAGGTGGTCTACAAACCCTTGCAGTACCAGCTGTATAACATCATCAACAAGGTGGCTTCCCTCAAAAGCTCTGTGGCGGGCAACAACGTGGTCATTACCAACCTGCCCAGCGAGACCCTGAAGATGGCCACGGCGGTGCTGGCCACCGGTCCCATCATCATGGCCTATCCCTTTGTGCAAAAATACTTTGTCGCCGGTCTGACGGTGGGTGCCGTCAAAGGTTAATCCGTATGTTGCCGCCCCATGGCGGAGGACATAAAAACGAATTGGGAGGCTTAAGGGTATGAAAAAATTGGTTTCCTTGCTGTTGGTTGCGGCCATGGCGATTGGCCTGCTGCCTGTGATGGCGATGGCGACGGACATCGACACCTCGGAGCACGTGGTCATCACCTATTTGGTCACTGGTGATGTCCCCACAAACAAAACCGATGAAGTCTTGGCCAAAGTCAACGAGATTCTCACCGAGAAGGTCAACGCGGAGTTGGCCATCGAGTGGATCGAGTGGACCGACTGGCAGACCAAGTACAACCTTGCGCTGGCCATGCAAGATGGCAGCATCGACCTGATCGGCACTGCCACCGACTGGCTGGACGCATGGCCCAATGCCCAAAAGGGCGCTTTCCTGCCCCTGGGCGAGGAAATGCTCAAGACTTACGCCCCCAAGACCTATGAGACCGTGTCCGCCGATCACTGGGATCTGTGCAAGTACAACGGTCAGATTTACCTGATGCCGGAAGACAACTATGCCCAATGGGCCAACCATGGTTACATGTACCGTGGGGACTGGGCCAAGGCCGCGGGTCTGGACGGCGTCCACTCCTGGACTGACCTGGGCAAGTACTTCGCTTACATCAAGGAGAACATGCCCGGCGTGATCCCGTGGGATGCCTCCGGCTCCGGCGGTTCCCTGGCCTTGCAAATGGCCGGCGGCTGGCTGACCTCCACCACCCCCGGCATCTTTGTGGAAGGCCTGCCCGTGGCCTTGTTCTTTGGCGAGTCCAAGGATAACCCCTACACGATGTCCCGCTTCTTCCTGGAGGGCGATGAGCTGGTGAACTTCGCCAACACCATGAAGCAATGGGCCGACGCCGGCTACTGGCGCAGCGACGTGCTCAACTACACCGGCGACACCCGTGCCACCATGGAAGACGGCATGACCGGTGCCGATCAGCACCACACCCAGACATGGAAGGGCCAGCGCCCCCGCATGGAAGAGAAGCAGCCCGGCGCGGACCTGAGCTTCTTCTGGTTTGGCGAGGAAATGAACAACCTGGTCAAGCTCAACATTACCCACGGCGCCATGGCAGTGGCCGCACAGAGCAAGCATCCGGAGCGCGCCCTGATGGTCTATGATCTCATGCGCAACGATCCGGAAATCTACAACTTGATCAACTACGGCCTGGAAGGCAGCATGTACACCCTGGACGAGAACGGCTATCGCAAGACGCCCGATGGCTTCGAAGCGTCTGTGGAAGGTAGCTCCTTCAACTTCTGGTGGGGCCGCAACGACGATTTGGAAATTCGCGATGCGAAGACCGACTGGGCGGCCTATGACGCGTTGATGGCCAAGTACGACGCCTGCGCCATCGATTATCCCTACGGCAAGGTGGTCTTTGACCTGTCGGGCATCTCCTCCAAGCTGGACAACCTGAGCAATGTGTACAACACCTACATGGCCCAGATCGGCTTCGGTATGCCCGCCGATCCCGCTGCTTATGTGGCGGAGTTCCGTGAGGCCCTCAAGGCTGCCGGATACGAAGAGTGCATCGCCGAGATCGAAAAGCAAATCGGCGTCGACAAGATCACGGGCGGCCCGCCCGAAGGTTTTGAAGCCGCCGAAGCAGAAGCCATGGCCGAGGCCGAAACTGCCGCCGACGCGTGACGGCTGACGGCCGACAGCCGACAGCCG
>JAVBUS010000010.1:0-16089 GCA_031555125.1 Eubacteriales bacterium
GGGCGTGGATCCCAAGAGCATTACCTCCGCAGAAAAGCTGTACGACCTGGCGGTCAAGATCCGCGACGGCGGGTTCAAGGACACCACCGGCAACCCGGTGATCCCGCTGGGCACCTGGCACAACGGCTGGTCCTATGACCAGTTCCTCAAGTCCTTTGACGATGGGTACTATATCTCCGACTATCGCAAGCTGGCGGACGGCACCATCACCCGCTGGGAGTTCTCCCCGGTGCAGGATGCGAAGGTCGCCTTCATGCGCAAGTTGGTGAAGGAAGACCTGATCGACAAAGAGTGCTTCACCCAGACCGACACCATCGGTAAGTCCAAGATGGCCGTTGGCAAGATCGCCATCACCGGCGTGCATGCCCCCCATCTGCAGGAGAACCTGAGCGTGTCCCTGTACAAGACCAATCCGGAGATGCAGTATGTGCAACTTGGACCCATGATCATGGCCAACGGCGAACCGGCCATTCAGTCCAACCGTCAGGGCCGCGCTGGCTGGCCGTGCATGTTCATCTCTGCGGAGAGCAAGAATGCCGAAGCAGTGCTGCGCTTCCTGGATTACATGAACAGCGACGAAGGCCGCATCCTGGCCCGCTATGGCGTGGAAGGCGTGCACTTTAACTACGTGGATGGCAAGCCCCAGTACATCCCCGAAGTGAAGGAAAAGATCTCCAACGATGCCGACTGGAAGCGCGATCAGGGTCTGTCCTTCTACGAAAACTTCATCGGCGCGTACGACTACCAGAGCAAGTACCCCAAGACGCCGGAAGAGATGACCACGAACGAGCGGCAGATTGATGAGTACCGTAAGGCCCTGAGCCCCATGGTCTTCATCGACAAGATCACCTTCAACTATCTGCGCATCGGCTACGAAGGCCTGCAGGCGTATCAGGACGCGATTTCCACCCTGGATTGGGAAAAGGAAAAGCAACGCGCCTACTTCGCCGAGACCGATGAAGAAGCCGCCAAGATCATCGCCGACGCACGTCAGCGCTTTATCGATGCCGGTCTGGAAGGCCTGTGCGCTTACATGGCCGAAGGCGCCAAGGCATACAAAGAGGACGAGCTGGGCTTCTAAAACGATTGGATCTTACACGGCAAGGGACTGTTCCGCTCGGATGAGCGGAACAGCCCCTTTTTGATGTGCATGGGGACATAAATCTCTTGAACATAGCGCCCAGATGGTGGATAATGGTAGCATCTGATCAATGGAGGAGAAGACGATGGAGTTTCGAATCGTTTCGGAGAACAAAAAGCAGTTTCTGGATCTGCTGCTGTTGGCAGATGAGCAGGAGGATATGATCGACCTGTACCTGGATCGGGGTACCCTCTTTGTGTTGTATGATGATGGGCCTAAGTGCACCGCCGTGGTCACCCAGGAGGATGACAACACCTACGAACTCCAGAGCCTTGCTACCCAGCCGGCGTATCAGGGGCGCGGGTATGGCGGCGCCATGGTGCGCCACGTGTGCGCATACTATGCTGGGGCTGGGCGCACCATGCTGCTGGGTACCGGGGACTGTCCGGGGATACTCCGCTTTTACGAGGGATGCGGATTCGTGTTTTCGCACCGGATCCCCAACTATTTCTTGGAACACTACCGGGAACCTATCTTTGAGGACGGGAAGCAGCTCATAGATAAAGTGTACCTAAAGCAGGAGCTGTGATACCGCCCCTTCTTTGATTTGGCGCATAACACGCGGATCTTTTGTCGTCTGCCGTTGTCGCGCCTCGGTCAGCGTAGCTGCCGGCGACGACTCCTTCGGGTTCCTGGCCAGGCGGCAAAATCTCTCTCGGTCTATTGCGCGACATCAAACGAGGACTAGTATGAACCCATGCGGAGCAGGCTAACCGTGCAAAACCGACTGCATGGGAGCTGTTATTGCGATAAGAAAAGCGAGGCAACCGGCACGGCTGCCTCGCTTTTCCTTACGGTTTCCTATGCTGACACAGGGTGTGCAGCGGCCCGCATTCGCACACGCCGGGATCCTGCTCCACCCGGTACGGCTGCGTCCAGTACCCTTTGGGATGCTGCTTCAAGCGATAGCGATGATGGGGAACCGGCAGCGGATCACAGGCCCGCAGTGTCTGGGCCATCAGCACCGTCATCATCTCGCACTGGGTGGCGGCAAACGCGGGATGATTCCACAGGTTGCGCACCTCCAGGGGATCGTCCCGCAGGTTGTACAGGTACCCGCTGCCCATCATGTCCACCTGAATCTTGTAGTCCCCTTGGACGGCCATCCGCACCTGTCCGCACTGGGTCCAAGTGTTCAGGCAGTCAAAGGTGACCATGCTTTTACTGGCGCCTTCCTGGGTGATGGTCAGGGCATCCTCATCGTGCCAATACAAGCCGGAATAGCCGCTTTCAGACAGCGTGGCGTCGAATTCCCCGGGCACGTCCTCCCCGGCCAGCAGCGGCTTCATGCTCCGTCCCTGTGATCCCAGGGGGATAACCGTACCCAGCATATCGCACAGGGTGGGCAGGATGTCCACCAGATTGACTCGGGCGCTTTGCTGTTTGCCCAGGGCTTTGACGCCGGGGCCTTGCCACACCATTGGGATGCGGGTGAGCACATCGGGTAAATCCGGACCCTTGCGGATCAGGCCATACTCCCCGACGAAGTCACCGTGATCCGCCAGGTAGACCACGATGGTGTTCTCGGCGATGCCCCGCTGCTGCAACCCCTCGATCAGCCGTTTGAACTGATCATCGATGAGCCGCAGCATGCCCAGGTAGTTGGAGCGAACCCGATCGATGCGCGCAGCGATATCCCCGGTGAGCACCTGATCCCATATGCCGCGGATCCAGGTGAACCGCTCACCTTTGGCGGCCAGATCCGCTACAGAGGTGGCCATGGGCGGCAAGGAAGCCGGGGGGAACAGATCGAAGTAGGGCGCGGGCACCTGATAGGGATTGTGGGGTTCCGCAAAGGATAACCAACAGAAAAACGGTGCGTCGCCCCGCGGACTGTCGATGAATTTGAGTGCGGAGGAGACGTTGCGGTAAGGATGCTGCACCTCCACACCGTGGGGCGCGGGCTCATGTGCTTCCATGTGCTGGGTGGCACACAAAAAGTCGGCAAAGGCAACCTCTTCCGGGGTGCTGTTCTCCTCGCCTTCGTAGCCCAAATGGCCGCAGGTCTCGTGGAAGTCAAAATCTTCGTTGCGGTGGTGGGAGTGGTTTTTCCCGCACAGGGCGGTGCGGTAGCCCTGCTCCCGCAGCACATCCAGCAGGTCCCGGGTATACAGCGCATCCGCCGCGTTGTGGTTGGTGCGCACCTGATGGCAGGAGGCGAATCGGCCCGTGAACAGGCTCACCCGGGCGGGCATGCAGATGGGGTTGGGGGTGTAGGCGTGAGCAAAGTCCACGCCCCCCTGGGCCCATTGATCCAGGAAGGGCATGGTGTCCAGGGGATAGCCACAGGCCTTGCGCAGATCCGCACGCTGCTGATCCGCCATGACGATAATGATGTTGGGCTTCATAGCGACATCCTCCTCTAGCCTTTTACGGCGCCGATCATGACACCTTGTACGAAGTGCTTTTGAACAAAGGGATACAGCATCAACACCGGCGCGCTGGAGACCACGATGACGCCGTACTTGATGGCCTCGGCCATCTTGATCTTTTCGCCCATGCCCACGTCGTTGGATCCCATCTGCTCCGTCTGTCCCAACAGTAAGATGTCCCGCAACACGATCTGAAGGGGGTGTAGCTTCTTGTCCCGCAGATAGATCAGCGCGTTGAAGAAGCTGTTCCAGTGCTCGACCCCATAGTACAGCACCAGCACCGCCAGGATGGCCTTGGACAGCGGCAGCACGATGCTCAGCAGGATGCGGGTGTTGCTGGCGCCGTCCAGGTAGGCGGACTCATAAATCTCTGTGGGGATGGTGTGCTCAAAAAAGGTCTTGCACACGATCAGGTTGTAGGTGGAGATGGCCACGGGGATCATGACCGCCCAGATGGTGTTGTCCATCCCCAGGTTGCGTACAAGCAGGTAGGTCGGGATCAGACCGCCGTTAAAGTACATGGTCACCAGAATCAGCAGCGTCAGTATCCGGCGTCCCTTCATGTTCTTTCGGGAGAGGGGATAGGCGGCCAACACCGTCATCAGGATGTTGATCACCGTACCGACCACGGTATAAAACACCGTGTTGCGATACCCCAGCCACAAGTCCTGGTTTTCGAACACCAGACGATAGGCGGTCAGGGTGAATCCTTTGGGCCACAGCAGCACCTTGCCCCGCAGCACCAGGTCCGGATCGGAGAAGGAAGCGGACAACACAAAGATCAGCGGCAACAGCACCAGCGCCACGATGACCACGGCGATGATCTGAATCGCCCAGTCGAAGGCACGGTCCCCGGCGCTCTGCCGGATGTGAGAAGTCATCATATCTGCACCCCCTTACCACAGCCCGGTGCTGGACACACGGCGCGAAACGAAATTGGCCGATGTCAGCAGCACCAGGTTGATGAGCGAGTTAAAGATACCCACTGCGGCACTGTAGCTAAAGTTGCCCTTCTGAATGCCGTTGCGATAGATAAACGTGGAGATGACGTCGCTGGTCTCCATGTTGATGGGGTTTTGCATCAGCAGCACCTTTTCAAACCCCACGTTCATCAGGCTGCCGATACGCATGATGAACAGCACGATGATCGTTGGCAAGATACCGGGCAGCGAGATGTGCCAAATCTTGCGCAGGCGGGAGGCCCCGTCGATGCTGGCCGCCTCGTACTGCTGGGGGTCGATACCGGCCAGCGCCGCGATGTAGATGACGGAGTTAAAACCCATGTTCTGCCACACGCCGGAAAACACATACAAGGGTCGGAACGCGTCGGCCTTCGCGAAAAAATCTACGGAGCCGATCCCAAACCATGCGGTGATCTGATTGAACAGACCGTATTCTGGATGGGAAAAAAGCCGAAGCATGCTGACGATGACCACCATGGATAGGAAGTAGGGCACATAGGTGATGTTCTGGACCAGTTTTTTGAAAGGGCGGCTGCGCAACTCGTGGACCAGCAGCGCCAACAGGATCGGCACCGGGAAACCCAGCGCCATTTGCAGCACGCTCAGGTACAGCGTGTTCCATAACAGGCTGCCGAAGTAATAGGAACCAAAGAATTGCCGAAAGTATTGCAGCCCCACCCAGGGGCTCCCCGCAATACCCAGCGTGGCATTGTAGCGGCGGAATGCGATTTGTACCCCGTACATGGGTACGTACTGAAACAGCACGTACCACACCAGCGGGATGAGGAAGAGTAAGTACAGGTCGTATTGGCTGCGGAGCGACCGAAGGAAGGACTTCATGTTCGTCACCTACCTGTGTGGATTCGTAAAAGGTGGGCTGCCCCAAACGGCCTGTTTGAAGCAGCCCACCACCGAATGCGTGCAGATTACTGCGCGTCCAGCGCCTTTTGATAGATCACATCCAACTGGGACAGGCCGATCTGCTCCAAGGTCTTGACGTACTCGTCCCACTTGTCAAAGCCCCATTCGCCTAACACGAACTTAGATACGGAACTGTCGCGGTAGGGGACCAAGTCCTGCATGATGGCGGTGACGGTGTCCATGTCTTCCACGCTGACAGGGGGCTTGGCGTACACAGTCTTGGGCAGGTAGGGCACCAGCAGGGCGGAAACCTCCTTGGTCAGATCGCTGGCCACCACGCCGTCGGTGTTGTTGTTGGTCAGACGGGGGAAACCGCCGCCCGGCACCAGGTTGATCTTGCCCAGCGCGGTCATAAAGCCCTCCGGCGCGGTAAGAATCTCCGGCTTAAAGCGGGGCATACCCTTCTCGTCGATCGTGTAGGTCTCGCCCTCCACACCATAGGCGAAGGCCAGGGTACCTTCCTCACTAAAGAAGTAATCCACCCAGCGCATAGCCACTTCCGGCGACTTGCAGGTGTTGCTGATGGCGAATGCGCCCAGGGTGTCCAGGCCGGTGTTGGCGTCAGCCCAGATCTGGTCCCCGTGAGGGCCAACCAGGGGGGCATAGCCGATGAACTGGTTTTCCACACCCAGGAACACGTCGGAGTAGGGCATGTACATAGCCCCGAACAGGGCGTTGGACAAGTTGCTGCGCCACAGGGGGCGGTCATTTGTGTAGTACTCCTGCCACAGCAGCTTTTCGGTGTACAGCTCGTTTAGGAACATCAGATATTCCTTAAAATTGTCGTCGGCCAGCCAATTGTGCACCTTGCCGTTCTCGTCCACGTTGTAGGTGTCGCGGAGCTGGTTCTGCAGGCCAAAGGAGCCGCCCAGGGCATAGATGGAGCTGGGTTCGCGGATGCCCAGGGGGATCTCGTCCTTCTCGCCGTTTCCGTTGGGATCTCCATCCCGGAAGGCGATGAGCACGTCCTTCAGTTCTGCCGGGGTGGTGGGGACTTCCTTGCCCACCTTGGCCAGCCAATCCTTGTTGATCCACTGCTTAAAGCCTATCAGGCCGGTATCGCTAAGGTTGATGGCCGGGACGGTGTAAATCTTGCCGTCCGGTGCGGTCAGGGCGCGCTTGATGGTGGGATTGGCGTCCAACAATGCCTTTAGGTTGGGGGCATACTTGTCGATCAGCTCATCCAGGGGACTGATCTGGCCGCTGACGACGCCATAGTTGACCACTTCTTCGGCATTGAGCTGACAGCGCACAAAAACGTCCGGCAGTTCATTGCCCGCGAACAACAGGGCTTTTTTCTCATCAAAACCTTGGGCAGGGATCTCCTGCCAGTCCATGGTGACGCCGCTGAGCTCGGCGTACTTGTTCAACATCATGACGTCCTTCCACTCGGCCTGGTTCTGGTCACGCTGGCCAAACACCGTCAGCGTGATCGGCTCCGTGACGATGGGGTAACCGGTTTCCTGGAAGCCGGGGGTATCCCCCAGGGCGACCAGGGGCAGGAGCAGCGCCAATACCAGCGCCAGGGACAGCATACGAAGCATACGCATAGAGACCCTCCCTTTCATGTTTGGGTGTTTTGTTAGGTCAATCATACCATGTCAGAAAGGCTATGATTGGGCGAATTGCTATCCATTTTGCCGCGTCGCTGCACTTTCTTTACCTTTGGACACGTGGGAAAGATATTGCTTGGGGGTTAGGCCTGTGTTTTGCTTGAACACTTTCAAAAAATAGGTGTACTGCCCAAAGCCCACCTGGGCCGCGATTTGTTTCAGCGGTGTTTGTGAGAGCAGCAACGCTTTGGCGGCCTCCAACCGCAGATGCGTCAAATGCTTGACCAGTGTGGAACCGGTCTGCTTGTGAAAGGCACGGCTAAGATAGGAAGCATTGCTGCCCACGTGGGCGGCGATATCCCCCAGGCCGATGGGCTCGGCATAATGGGCGGCCAGATAGGTCATCACCTGGGCGATCAGTGGATGATCCGCAGGCGGATGCTCTTGGCGGGCGCTAAGCACCCGGGTCGCGATCTGGGCTATGTCTTGACCCAGGCTGTCGCCAGACCTGGCGACAATCCAATCATAGCGCCGGGTAACCGCCAGTTCCTCGGGCAGGGCGGTGCCCTGTTCCTGGGCAACTTGGGCCAGCAAATCCAGGATCTCCAGGGCGATGTGCAGACGTGGCGGGCCGGCGTCGGCCAACGCATCCCGAATCAGCACCTGGGTGGCGGGCACGTCCCGCCCTTCCATGGCCACTAGCAGCGCCCGCTGCTGCGCGATGGACAGCGTCATGCTGGGGACCGGCTGGGCTGTGGGGTTGGCGTCGAACCGATACGCCACATAAGCCAACAGGGTCTGATTGTCCCGCATGGGCGGGCAGATCTCCCCCGTGATGGGCAGGTAAAAGGCGTCCCGGCTCTCCCGGATGTGTTGTTGGCACCAAGCGAACAACCGCGCCTGTATGGCGGCGGTGGAAGGTTCTTCATAGAAGCGACAGAACAGCAGCACTTGATGAGGCGGACGGAACAGCGCGATGCGATAGGTGCCAGGTACATCCTCTTGCTCCATCAGGCGTAACAGGCCATCCACCACCGGGGGTGCGGGCTCCTGGGTGGCCAGGGTATAGATGACCACCGCCAAGCGTGCGCCGTCGGTGGGGAAGGGTGAGGGGGCCGTCCCGGCGAGCCAGGCCTGGATCTGCTGCCGCAGGTGGATGCGATTGCCATCCCGCCCCCTGTCTTGGGCCTGGGTCGCGGCGCGGCGCAGCGCATCCTCCAGGCTGCGCTCGTCCAGCTGGGACTTGAGCAGGTAGTCATGGGCGCCGTTGTGCATCATGCCCCGCACAAAGGTGTAGCTATCGTGGTTGCTGATCGCCAGGATGGCCACGCCGGGGTGGCGCTGGGCCACCTTGGCGGCCAAGGTCACCCCGTCCATGCCGGGCATGGATACGTCGGTCAGCAGCACATCCACAGGATGGCGGGCCAGGTATGCCAAGGCTTCTTGGGCATTCTGTGCCTGGGCGCATAACGAAAAATCCCCACGTTCCCACAGGGGAAGGCGTGCAATATAGCGACGGGTCACTGACTCGTCATCCACCAGCAGTACACGTATGCTCATGGGCTATCCTCCGTCCGGCGCGGCAGGCGGAGCTCCACACAGGTGAAGGCGCCCGGATGGCTGGTGATGTTGTAGGCGGCCCGAGAGCCATAAATCAGCGTCAGGCGGGTGAATACGTTGGGCACGCCCACATTGCGGAAGGTGCTGCCCGATTCTGGGGTCCCGGTCATCAGTCGCTGGGCAACGTCGGCAGGCATGCCGCTGCCATCGTCCATCACCTTTAGAATCATATCTTCTCCCCGGGGAAAAGCCTTGACGGTGATGGTGCCGTGCTCCTTGTGGGCGATGCCATGGATCAGCGCGTTTTCCACCAGGGGTTGCAGCAGTAGCTTGGGGATCCGCATGACCCAAAGCGACTCGTCCACCTCCCACAGCAGGGTGCAGGGCTTTTGCAGCTTGAAGCGCTGAATGGTCAAGTAACTCTCGATGTAGGTGCGCTCCTCCCATAGGGTGACAAAGGCGTCCCGTTTGCCCAGCACGCTGCGCAGCAGTACCGATAGCGCCGTGGCGGCCTGCTCGATCTCTCGCTCCCCGTGGAGGTTGGCGGTGTACTGAATCGCACCGATGGCATTGTATAAAAAGTGGGGCTGGATTTGGGCCGCCAGCACGCTCCGCTCGGCGTCCAGTTTGTCCGCCTCCTCACGCTTTACATCGTCCATCAGCAGGGCAATGCGTTGCATCATGCTGTTAAAGGTCTCCGCCAGCTCGCCGATCTCGTCCTGGGAGCGGATGCTTACCCGGGTGTGCAGCCGGTTGGCCCGCACAGCCTTCATGCCGTGGGTCAGCTTGCGCAGGTTTCGGCATAGAACGTAGGAAAAGCCCACAGAGGCCAGCAGCGCCAGTGCCAAGGACGCCATGGTGATCCCCGCCACCTGATTGTTCAGATGCATGGCATCCACGATCAGCGCCTGTTCGGAGATGACGCTGACGGTGCGCAGTCCGGTGCGGGCGGAGCGGTATTGTACGATGAAGGATCGGGCGCCGTCCTGCTCCTGGTAACCGGTAGCGGTGGCGGTGGTCAGCGGGGGCCAGTACGTCGCTTGTGCATAGGCATCCGGCAGGGTATCGGTGCGGCTGGTGTACAGCAGCTGCCCCTCGGGATCATACAGGTACACATCGGCGGAGCGCAGGGGGCGGATGTCATAGGCCTGCATCAACGCCGCGTAGTCCAAAGCCAGGCAAACAACAGCCTGGATACCCCTGCCCTGGCCGACGGGGCGGCACAGCAGGACCTTGGGGACGGGGGCATTTTGGTAATATACCTGCAGGGTTTGGCTGCGCAGGGTATCGACGAACCAGGGTTGGGAGAGTTCCCGGCGCAGGATCAGCGGGTCCCCGGACTGATAGATGCGCCCGTCCGACACTGCTACCACGGCCTGCTCGATAAAGGGCTTGTCTGCAATCATAGCGGCCAACAGGTTTTCAATGCCTTTTTTGCGCGTGAACCAGGGATAGGAGGCCTCCGGTGCATGGTCGGCGATGGTGGCCTGCACGAGTTCCCGGTCCATGGCCAGGGTCAGGCTGACGTCAATGCCGCTTTGAATCATATTGCCAAGGTCGGTATCGGCGTATTGGATGTACTCGTTCATGTACCCCTCCGCCAGGTTGCGGATGGTACGCACCGCCATCAGATAGCACAGGCTCAGGGAGAGCATCATGACGCACAGGGCGATGAACAGGGTCATGGCAAAGAACTTCCACTGCAAAGTGCGGAAGTTGGGCATGTGTCGACGGAGCCATTGCTTCATGCTGCTCACCTGCCAATTGAGGGTGGTTATATTGTAACGGATGCTATTAGGAAAGTCCATGGTGGTGCTTGGACACTGTCAGGTACAAAAAGGCAGCGACGGTTGACACCGCCGCTGCAATCTTTGAAAAGCCTACTTCTGCAACAAATGCAGCGCGAAACCGCCGATCTCGCCTTCCACATAGATGGCGATGGTCTTGCCGTCCTTGACGGCGGCGGATTCTTCGATAAAGCGATACCCCTTGCCCTCCAGATAGGCCCGGGCGCGGGGCAGAGAATTGGTGCGAATGGCCAAATGCCCCATGGCACCGCGGCCCTGGCTCTTCATAATCTCTAGGCCGGTGCCAGCGAAGTTGGAACTGTTGCCCTCCTTAACCGGCCAGTTCAGCAGAGCGCTAAAGGCATGGGTAGTGGAAAGGGCGGTGTCGGCATCGGTGCTGTTGATGCCTACATGGGCCAGCTCAAAGCCCAACATCAATTGCACGGCGGAAGCGGTCATGGTGCGGATGCGATCCCAGTCCTTGGCCTTGATGGCATCGTCCGGCACCATCCAGGAGCCGCCGCAAGCCACGATCTTGGGGAAGGCCAGATAGTCCAACAGGTTCTTTTCGCCGATACCGCCGGTGGGCACAAACTTCACATCCACGTAGGGTGCGGCCAGGGCCTTGATCAGGGGCAGGCCACCCAGCGCTTCGGCGGGAAAGAACTTGACGATCTTTAGCCCCAGGGAGAGGGCCAACTCAATGTCGCTGGGGTTGGCGCAACCGGGCAGGATGGGTACGCCGATCTTTTGGCAGTAGCGCACTACTTCGGGATTGAGGCCTGGGGCCACGATGTACTTGGCGCCGGCGGCGACGGCGCGATCCACCTGCTCACAGGTCAGCACGGTGCCGGCGCCCAACAGTACGTTGGGCAGTTCGCGGTTCACCGCGGCGATGGCGTCCGCGGCCGCAGCGGTGCGAAAGGTGATCTCCGCCACCGGTAGGCCGCCCTCGGCCAGGGCGCGACAGAGGGGAACGGCGTCCGCGGCGTCATCCACCTTGATAACGGGCACGATACCGGCGAGGGACAGGCGATCAAACATTTCCATGATGTTACCTCCACATGCTTTATTTAGCCCAAGCAGCCGTCGGCCGCTAAAAAGTCAGTACGCAACGGGGTAAAGGTGTCCAGCAGTACGCCCTCGGTCTGGGCCACACAACCGTGCTCGCAGCCGCCGGGGAAGCAGAGCGTATCCCCGGCGTTGAGGATGACCAGCTTGCCATCCAGTGTAAAGTGGAAGCAGCCCTTTAGGCAATAGGTCAGTTGGCGGTGGGGATGGGTGTGCACCGTGCCGACCCCGCCTTTATCAAAGGCTACCTCCACCAGCATCATGTCCTCCCCAAAGGAACGGATCCGGCGCCGGACACCGTTGCCCAGCTCCTTCCATGCACCGTCAGGGGTGCTGTGGAGGCGTTCTTTCATCAGGCTCTCTCCTTTCCCAATGGGGTCACGTGGGGATGCCGAAGTAATCTGCGGCGTTGTCGTAGCAGATACCGCGTATCAGCTTGGCCAAGGTCGCCATGTCCGCCGGGTATTCGCCGTTTTCCACCCAGCCGCCCACCAGCTCGCACAGCACACGGCGGAAGTATTCATGGCGGGGATAGGAGACAAAGGAACGGCTGTCGGTGAGCATGCCCACGAAGCGCCCCAGCAGGCCCAGGTTGCCCAGGGACTTAAGCTGTTCCACCATGCCGTCCCGCTGATCGTTAAACCACCAGCCCGAGCCAAACTGTATTTTGCCCGGTACGCCGCCTTGAAAGTTGCCCAGCATGGTGCCCAACACATAGTTGTCTTTGGGATTCAGGCAATAGAGGATGGTCTTGGGAAGCTGATCCGTAGCATCTTGAGCACCCAACAGGTGGGAGAGATTCTCGGCGATTTCTCCATCCCAAATGGAGTCAAAGCCCACATCCGCGCCATAACGTTGGAACATGCGGGCGTTATTGTTGCGCATGGCGCCCATGTGGTACTGCATCACCCAACCACGGGCGTGGTACATATGGCCCAACGCCAGGTACAGACTGGTTTTGTAGGTGGCGGCCTCCAGGGCGGAAACGCTCTCGCCGGCCAGGGCTTTTTGCAGGGCGACATTGGCCAAGGCGGTATCCGGCCGGGCAAAGGGCACCGTGTCCATGCCGTGATCGCTGACCCGGCCGCCGCAGATGTGGAAGTAATCCACCCGGGCATCCAGTGCCTTGACCAAGGCATCGAAATCCGCGATGGCGCTGCCGCATACCGTGCCCAATCGCGCGATGTAGTCGGTGAAACCTTGCCGGTCGATGTTGACGGCCTTGTCGGGGCGGAAGGTGGGCAGGACATTAACGGCAAAGGCAGCGTCCCGGGCCAGGGCCTTGTGATCCCCAAGGTCGTCGCAGGGATCGTCGGTGGTGCAGATCACCTTGACGTGGAACTTTTCGATCAGCCGACGGCAACGGAAGTCATCGGTGGCCAGCATGGCGTTGGCACGATCCCAGATGGACTTGGCGCTATCGGCATTGAGCACGTCATGGATGCCAAAAACCCGTTGCAGTTCCAGGTGCGTCCAGTGATACAGGGGATTGCCGACGGCGTATTGCAGCATGTCGGCAAAGGCTAAGAACTTCTCCCAATCGCTGGCGTCTCCCCGGATCTTGTCTTCTGCCACGCCGTTGGAAAGCATGGCCCGCCACTTGTAGTGGTCGCCCGCCAGCATCAGGTGGCCGATGTTCCGGTACTGCACATTGTCCAGGATCTCTTTGGGGGTGAGATGGCAATGATAATCATCGATCGGCATGGCGGCCGCTACGTCGTGATACAGACGTTTGGCGGTGTCGGTGGTGAGCAAAAAATCCTTGTCCAGAAATGCCTTCATGCACGTTTCTCCTTCGCGGCGCATTATAACGTCACGCCGTCCTTGAATATTGCGATCTCCCGATAGCCTTCTTCCTCGTTGCGGGTGTGCTGACCTTCCGCTACATCCAGCACCAACTGCCACAGGCCATGGAGCAGGGTATCGCGACTGACGCCGTGGACCAGAGGGCCGGCATCAAAGTCGATCCAGTGGGGTTTGCGTTGGGCCAAGGCCATGTTGGTGGAGATTTTGATGGTAGGGACCGGAGCGCCCAGGGGGGTGCCGCGCCCGGTGGTGAACAGGATCACTTGACATCCGGTCGCCATGAGGGCGGTGACGGCACAAAGGTCGTTGCCCGGGCCATAGAGCAGGTTAAGCCCCTGCGTACGGACAGCATCCGCATAGTCCAGTACATCCACCACCGGTCCGGTTCCTCCCTTTTGGGTGCAGCCCAGGGACTTCTCTTCCAGGGTGGTGATGCCACCCGCCTTGTTGCCCGGGGAAGGGTTCTCGTAGATCTCCTGGTCGTAACGCTGAAAGTAACGCTTGTAGCCGTTGACCATATTCACGGCCTTTGCAAAGGTGGCTACGTCCTTGCAGCGGTTCAGCAGCAGGGCTTCCGCGCCGAACATCTCCGGCACTTCCGTCAACACCGTGGTGCCGCCCTTAACGGTGAGCGCATCGGAGAACAGGCCCAGCAACGGGTTGGCCGTAATGCCCGATAGCCCGTCGCTGCCGCCGCACTTCAGCCCCACTACCAGCTTGCTCAATGGGGCGAAGGTACGGGCTTTTTGGGGCAGTCGCGAGGCCAACTCCGCCAGCAGAGCCAGACCTGCTTCCAGTTCATCCTCCACATCCTGTATACTCAAAAACTTGACAAGCCGCTCGTCCACTTCGCCCAATACGGCGCGGAAAGCCGACACGTGGTTGTTCTCGCATCCCAGGCCCAGCACCAGCACACCGCCCGCGTTGGGGTGGCGCACGATGGCAGCCAACAGCCGCTGGGTGGCATCGTGGTCGCCCCCCAGTTGGGAGCAGCCGTAGGGATGGGTAAAGCAGTGGATGCCGTCCGGGGCCAGGTGGCCATAGCGCTTGGTGGCTTCTGCCGCCAGGCGCTGGGCCGTGCCGTTGACGCAGCCCACGGTGGGGATGATCCATAGCTCGTTGCGTATGCCCACCCGACCATCGGCGCGGACATACCCGGCAAAGCCGTTACGGGGCAGTTCCTGCAGCGCCAGTTTGGCGCCCGTAGGTTCATACGTGTAGTCCAGGATGCCGGAAAGGTTGGTGGCGCAGTTGTGGGTATGTACCCACTGTCCGGCGCTGATAGGCATCTTGGCATGACCGATGGGGAATTGATACTTGATGATGTCGGCGCCCTCGGCGATGTCGTGTAGGGCGAACTTGTGACCCGCCGCAATATCCTCCAGCAGGGTAATTCCTTGGTGACGCTGCCCGGCCTTGAGTGCGGTCAGGGCCACGGCAACGCTGTCCGCGCGGTGGATGACGACGCTGTCGGTACAGATACCTGCTTGCATGGGTTGCATTGTCTTCCTCCTATAACGCAACGGCGGCCAGGGCGGCCGCGGCGCCGGTCGTGCGCAGGGTGGTCAGGTGATGGGTGACGGCGGCCTCCAGGCCGGGGAAGGACACCAAAGATTCCCCCCAGAACACGCTGTTGTCCAGCACGGCATGGGCCAGGGTGGCATCGCTGTCGCCACGATGGGCGCAGAAGAAGGCGATGACCTCGTCATCGTCCACGATGGGGTAGGGTCGGTCGTCGCGACGACCCTGGAATGTGTCGTCCACCTGCTCGCCGAGATAAAAGGCGATGAGGGCGGCCAGGGAGAAGGTCAGCACCGGGGGGAGTTGGCCCTTGCGGCGCAGGTATTCTTGCAAGGTGGGCAGTACACGGGCCCGGAACTTGGAAACGGAGTTAAGGGCGATGCTAAGCAAATAATGCTTGTTGAAGGGATTTTCGAACCGCTCAAAGATGGCTGCGGAAAAGGCGGACAGCTCGGCCTGGGGAAGGTCCAGGGTGGGCATGATCTCCTGTTCCAGGGCGCGGGTCATGTACGCCCGCACCGTGGGATCCGCCATGCACTCGCCCACGGTGTCCAACCCCGCCAGATAGGCCCCCAGCACCATGGATGTGTGTGCGCCGTTGAGCATGCGCACCTTGCGCAGCTTATAGGGGGTGACATCCTCGGTAAAGACGACCTGCTGTCCGGCGCGGTCCAGGGGCAGTTCCTCCCGCAGGGAGGAGGGCCCCTCGATTACCCACAGGCCAAAGGGCTCGGCTACATCCAGCAGTGCATCCTCATAGCCCAACTCCTCCAGGATTTCCTGGGCCTCGTCCCTTGGATAGCCGGTGACGATGCGATCCACCAAGGTGTTGGTAAAGATACATTCCGCATCGATCCAGTCCAGGAAGCTCTCCTCCAACCGCCATTGCCGGGCGGTGTTAAGCACGGCATCCCGCAGGGCATCGCCGTTGCGGTCGATCAGCTCGCAGGGGAGCAGCACAAAGCCCTTGCCCGACGTACTGCCAAAGCGCAGGTAGCGCTCGTGCAATAGACGGGTCAGCTTGCCGGGGAAGGAAGCCTGGGGCGTGTCTGCATATTGATCCTGGCCGGTGTAGACGATGCCGGCCTCAGTGGTGTTGGAGACGATGAATCGCAGGTCTGGATTGTGGGCGCACTGCAGGTAAGCATCGTAGTCCGCGTAAGGGTTGACGGTGCGGGAGATGGCGGTGATGACCCGCACCGTACGCAGGGTTTGGCCGTTCTCCTTGCCGCGCAGCATCAGCGTATACAGGCCGTTTTGCGCATCCAACTGGTCGCACATCCCCTTTCCGATGGGCTGTACCACCACCACGGAGGTACTCATCACCCCGGCATCATTGGCTGCGTCGATCATCTGGTCCACAAAGGCGCGCAAAAAACCGCCCTCGCCGAATTG